>DOPG01000086.1:0-260 GCA_003513555.1 Rhodopirellula sp.
CTGATTGCTTTGGCTCTTGTAACGCGTCTCGCGATGGCTGCTACAGAGTAATGCGTGGCTAAAAGGCCTGAGACGCCACAGTACGTGTAAAGCCGCCAGTCAGGTATCAGGCGAAAGGCATGCTGAGGGTTGCCAAGCCGTGGGGCATCAGCCTTACGCAGACCAGGAGAACAGCGCAGATCGGGAGAGCGAAAGTGGCTGCATCACCGGTATCTGTGGCTTGTTGTGTTGGGCGTATCGAATTTGGATGGAATGGCCGA
>DOPG01000086.1:492-2529 GCA_003513555.1 Rhodopirellula sp.
AGGTTGTGACCGATTCCCCTGGGTGATAGCCGTGCTGCTTATCTGCTGGTTGATGGGCGTGTCTATGAGGCCTCCGCGGCGATGTTGTTGGCGTAGGCGAGAATTCTGGGTTTGATTGTCCGATATGTCTCAGTTGCCATTGGCAATGAGGTTCCCCGTTGCCAAGATATCGTCCTCGAGTTGGGAAGCATGGTGCCCAACAACAGAATGAACCTGCTGAACAAGCCGGCAGTAGCGTTCAAGTGAATGGACTTACCCAAGCAAACTCCGGCCTCAACAAACAAGGCTCGCGAGAAATATGCGGGCGAACGGAGCTGAATCGCGATGCAACGGACACTGGTATTGTTGAAACCGGACTGCGTACAACGTCGTCTGATGGGAACGATTATCAAACGTTTCGAAGACAAGGGGCTTAACATTGTGGCGATGAAAATGATCCGGGTAACGCCGGAATTGGCTCGCCAGCATTACGCTGAGCATGTTGAGAAACCCTTTTACCCCAGTCTCGAGGAATTCATTACATCTGCACCGGTCGTTGCCATGGCGATCGATGGACTCGAAGTGATCTCTGTGGTGCGTGATATTTTAGGTGCTACCAGCGGACTCAAAGCCTCGGCTGGCACGATTCGAGGTGACTACAGCAGTAGTCGGCAAATGAATCTCGTGCACGCAAGCGATAGTCAGGAATCAGCTACTCGGGAACTGGAACTCTATTTTAACGCCGAAGAACTGTGCGATTATGAGCCCGTTGCCACAGCGTTCATGCGAGCCGGCGACGAGTGAAACAGGTCTTTTTGTCTGCATATGCAGGGCTTCAAGCCAGCTGCATACGTTAGCAACGTATAGCGAGGTTCGCGGTCGCTCCCTACGGACCGTGGGCCGCTCCGCTTTGATCGGTGAAGCAGAGCGAGATCGGTGAAGCAGAGCGATCAATTTAGAGTCGTTGTGACGATTCAGGCGAATGGACCCCTCGAATGCTTCGTTGGTGGGGAATACCAACGAAATTAACTGCCGAGTTGGCTAGCTGTAGACAAGGGTGCTGCAACCGAGGAACCCAACCTCGGATTTGAGATCGCTTCAATCAGGCTCGTTCTATCGGTGCGAGCACTAACCTGATTCGCCCAGCGGCTAGTTGAGCAGCGAGGCGATTCACGGTGAGATTGTAGTGCCGGCCAATCGCGCGACGACAAACTTGTGGTGAGCTCGTAGAAGTTACTTCCGGTTGAGCTGCTCTTCTGCTCGAGCGGCTTGCAATGCAGCTGCCTCGCGAGAAAGTTTGAACTCAGGCCCTGATGGGAAATACTGAATGTCGTCTTGCAAGTAGTACGGGCTTGGCAGTGTCTGTCCGTTCAGAGACACCTGACAACCCGTTGTCGCTACAAGACACATCCCGACCAAGAGTGTCAGAAAGATGCTTTTGACGGCACGTTGATTGATAGCTTTGCAGTTCATCTGGGTTGCCTTCGAGTCCAGGCGAGTTCTGGGAGGTTCGCTTTTTATGGGAGTAGCATGTTTGGCCACTCCTCGTCACAACCGGTATCGGCCTGACAACCGTTACATCTTGACCTTCCTCGAGGGAAATCCAAAAAACGTTGACTCCCGGCGAGGTTGAGCAGAGTGAAACACGACACAACGCGGGTACCAACCCGACGCGAGCGATAGCTCTGACCACGGTAAAAGCATGCTATTTGCGGGGCGAAGGTTCTTGGAGAGCGCGGATTGCGGGGATCGAAAGTTGTGTTTCACGGACAGAATCTTTTCGCTCTGCTCGCTGCAAGGTGGTTGTGCAAGCCATGGTGTTATGGCGTGATGCATGTCGCTTACACCATCCGACTGAAGCGATTCAGGGGCGAACAGATCAGGGGAAGCAGCGGCTGAAGGCAATCGCGGGGGATTGTTGCAGGTAAGGTCGTTAGCGAGCCGCACTCGTCAACAAGATCTCTCTGTATGGACTGGGCGGATGAGTTGGCGGAGGGATAGCCAGAAGCGCAGGCGGCAATTGATGGTACGGCAGCAGTGAAGCAATGAAGCAGTGAA
>DOPG01000086.1:2740-4008 GCA_003513555.1 Rhodopirellula sp.
TGAAGCAGTGAAGCAGTGAAGCAATGGAGTGATTCCACGGGGAAATGAGGCATCCTTTTGCGATGTCACAGTGGAAGTGTCACAGTGGAAGCCTTGCCGGGGCACACCGAATGCCGTGACGGTTTCGTATCAACGCTTCCTGTGGTTTCGAAAGCGGTGGGTGACTGCTGAGGACGTGGCTGGTGGCATGGGCTTGCTGCTTGGGCTGATATTTCGTGTGGCGGGGCTCAGATCAGTGCGGATTATCCGAAGTGGTTCGCTCAGGCCCGTTTGTGCGTCATGGGCCTGTAGTGTCGGTCGAGGCCGGCCACGATAGGAAATTCGCAATATAGCTATTCCGACTGTCAATCGCCGTGTATGGCGCTCGAGAAGTTTGTTCCTTTTGCACGGTGCGCCGCGACGATGTGTTCGTTATCCGACCAAGAAACTGATGATGTTGGCTCTCTACCATTCACTTCTCCCAAATTGGGGATGGTTGCGAGAGTCCGAGCGTCGACGTGATTCGGTCCTGAACTACCCCGCAACTGTCGCCCCTCCCTCGGCGATGGTTGTTCTGAAACTGCGTCGCCGCTCGGTACTCTCGTACCAGGTCGGCGTTGCCAGCGCTTGCGTCGGATCCTCCCAACCCATTCATGCTGACTCCTCCCGAGGCACTTATGGCTAAAAAAGACACCTTTCGCATTGTCACGCGTGGCAGTGACGGGTCGCTGTTGATCCGAGATTACCCAACTTGTGATCCTATTGCGCAGGTCCATCTGCAAGTCGGTACTGATGACTGCAGTACTGACCTTGCGATTCGCGGCATGCCCGTGTTTCGCGGACTGATTGGTCCGATTCCTGAGGGTAAGAACATCGTTCGTTATGAATCCCCCGAAGTCTTCGAGACGCTCACAAAGGAGTGGATCAACAAGACTCCGAAACGCCGTCGTCGACGTACTGCTAAGAGCGAGGCAGTCTCTGCAGACGGCGCGACCAACGCTAGCGTTTCGGGCGATGGCATCGCAGCTCAAGGCATCGCAGGCAACAGCGTGGTCGACACCGAATTGAGCATGAATTAGCTGCTCTCGTTCGCAACGCATGACTCATGAACGCTCCGTGACCTTCCCAAGGGGGGGCGGTCCCGATTAATGCTCTGAACACTGATCTTCCGGCTTGCAAAAGCCGAGGTCCGACGTGGGTATCATCAAACGCTCTGCCGAGCGGCCTGAATGCTATCAACCGGGATCAAGGGCGGCCGGCGCCGCACTTTTTCCTTGTTCTAAACCTTA
>DOPG01000028.1 GCA_003513555.1 Rhodopirellula sp.
TAACACATCAACGGATGTCAACAATGGTGTCAATGGCGGAGTGGCCAAACTGTACAATGACGGGAAACTGTCATTTGTCGCAAATATCGGTTCACTGGTCGAACCGACCAACCGGACAGATTATGACAACCGTTCAAACCTGCCCTTAGGGTTATTTTCGCATGCTGACCTTCAGCGTCATTGGATGACGGGTGCTCCCCATACTCGGTCTCAAATCACCGGTTGGGGCGGACGGATGGCCGACCTTCTTGCGTCAACCAACCAAAACCCCAACGTTTCCATGAACGTGTCGATCAACGGGGTGAACATGTTCCAGAACGGTAACAATGTAACTCCCTACATCATCGGACAAAACGGCGCAACCGAAGTCACTTATTACAAAACAAACAACAAGCAGAATCGCATGTTCAAAAAGAACATGGACAATATTCTAAACCAAACCTACTCAAACCTTCTCGCTAAAACATTCGCAGAAACTAATCGCAACTCAATCGATGCAGCCATCGACTTCAACGAAAAAGTTGATAATGTCACGATCAACACCAAGTTTGATCCAGAGAGTCTGAGCCAGCGGTTTAAGAAAATTGCCCAGGTCATCGGTGCCAGTGGCCCTTTGCAGCAAAATCGGCAAGTGTTCTTCATCTCACTGGGCGGCTTTGATAATCATGCCGACCTGATAGACGCCCAAGAAAACCTGATGCCCCAGATAAGTCGTGCTCTTGGGTCGTTCGACGCAGCAATGAATGAACTAGGTGTTGCTGACGATGTCGTTACGTTCACAGCTTCGGACTTCGCACGAACTTTGGGAAGCAATGGACAAGGTTCTGACCACGCATGGGGTGGCCAACAACTTGTGATGGGTGGAGGAATCGACGGCGGTAAAATTTTTGGGGACTTCCCGATTTCACTCAGTAGTCCCATCGACCCAACCAACGGCAACCTCGACTTGGGCCGGGGACGTTTGATTCCCACCACCTCCGTTGATGAATTGGCTGCAGAGTTGGCGATGTGGTTCGGCGTTGACAATGCTTCTGACCTGGATTTGGTGCTACCGAACATCGGACGGTTCTACTCCTATAATGCCGGATCACCACCGCTTGGCATTTTTAGCTGAGCAAGGCAGTGATGCAGATTTCTTTTCTGCCGAAGCGATAGATCGATTGCATCGGTGCCTTGAACACACACCATTGAATCCGATGGCAGAATTTCAAGTCGTGTGCCGAACAGCAGACATTGCCGTTGGCGATGCCAAGTGCTTCGAAATCAGCGGCAAGCGAATCGGCGTTTATCGCCTTACCGAAGGTTTTTACGCAATTGATGATCCATGCCCGCATGCAGGTGCATCTCTCGCCCGAGGTTGCATTGAGGGAGACGTCATTCACTGCCGAATTCACCACTGGGGATTCGGAATCAAGGATGGCCTTTGCAGGGAACCACACTTCCCGCAACACAACGTACAAACCTACGAAGTTCGCGTGCAGAATGACGAAGTGTCAATCCGCACGCCCCCTCATGAACGGGACTACAGGCTCAATGAACGATTGATGTAAAACAACGCAAGGTTCGCAAATGACAACCAGATATCGAATCATGGATTACCCATGGCCACCGTTTGACTTCCAATTGACTCAAAAGTCAAACGCTGCGTTCGATCGCCCCCACCGAGGGCGTACCAAGGCAGATTGGCTTACCGCACACGTGCTTAGTCACGCCTCAACGCAGGCACGTGCAGGGGAACCGGTCAAACTTCCGCTGCTTTGGCTGCGTTTCGCTGACTAAAAACGAACCCTCGCCCATCATAGCCGACTTCAACGGTTGCTCCCTCGGGATAGTCGTCTGTCAACAACGCCTTGGCCAACGGGTTTTGGATTTCCCGTTGGATCACTCTCTTTAAGGGTCTGGCACCAAACGTTGGGTCATACCCGGCCGATGCGACTTGATCCATGGCATCTTCTGAGACTTCCAACAGCAAACCATTTGCTGTCAGACGCTTTGCCAATTCCTGAAGTTGCAGTTGAACGATCCGTCGTATTTCCGTTTTCAACAGCGGATGAAAAATTACAATATCATCAATACGATTCAAAAATTCTGGCAGGAACCGGGCTTTCAGTGATTCGTGGACTGCTTCACGCATTTCGTCTTCATCGCCTCCCTCCTCAGTCACTTTCTGGATCACCTGACTACCTGCATTGCTGGTCATCACGACTACCGTATTCGTAAAATCGACAGTTCTTCCCTGTCCATCCGTCAACCGTCCGTCGTCCAACACCTGCAAAAGAATATTGAAAACATCGGGATGAGCTTTTTCCATCTCATCCAACAGCAGTACCGAATAGGGACGGCGCCGCACAGCCTCTGTCAACTTGCCACCTTCCTCGTAGCCCACATAGCCAGGGGGGGCACCGATCAATCGCGACACACTATGGCGTTCCATAAATTCGCTCATATCAATGCGAACCTTCGCATTTTCATCGTCAAACATCACTTCGGCTAGTGCTTTACACAGCTCGGTCTTTCCAACCCCGGTGGGGCCTAAGAACAGAAAGGACCCGATGGGACGATCTGGATCCT
>DOPG01000147.1 GCA_003513555.1 Rhodopirellula sp.
CGCGCCGGGCATCGATTGTTCTCACAGGGTTAACACCAACATCTGCTGAGACATCGCAGTTCCTTGCCGACTGGGAAAACCGCGGCTCGAATGCATTTGCCGATGCGGTCGACCGGTTACTTGCCTCTCCTCACTTCGGTGAGCGTTGGGCGCAACATTGGCTAGATGTGATCAGGTGGGCAGAGACCAATGGTAGCGAAAGCAACATGTATCGGAAAAACGCATGGATCTTTCGCGATTATGTGATCCGTGCTTTTAACGAGGACAAACCCTATGATCGATTTTTATACGAGCAACTTGCGGGTGACACTGTAGGTCAGGGTGATGCAACCGGGTATCTGGTTTCAGGTTCTCATGTTCCGGTAGCGACTGTAGGGCAGGAACCCAGTGCACGTCGTCAGGCGCGGGCTGATCGAATGGATGAAATTCTACAGACGGTCGGGGCGTCTGCCATGGGAGTGACTATCGGATGCGCGAGGTGTCACAACCACAAGTTTGATCCAATTTCCATTCAGGACTACTATTCGATGTCTGCTGTTTTTCAAGACGTCGAATTCGGTAGTCGATTCCCGGAATTGGCACCTGATCATCCCCGTCGGGTTCGCGGGAAAGAGGTGTATGACCAGATTGCCGCCGTCCATCAGCAACTGGAGAAAATGGGTGCATGGGAAGAAAACTGGACAGGCTACCGCGAGTTTCATGTGCCCCTGACGAAAACCAACAAAGTACGCATCAAGTTCAACTGGAATGGCGTGCGTTTGGATGAGTTGGAAATTTTCGGTCCAACCGACAGCCAGTACAATCTGGCACTGGCTGCTAATGGTGCAAAAACTTACAGCCCTCCTGAAATGGCAGTCGTCCGTGCTCAAATAGAGCGAGTTAATGATGGTGAGTATGGAACACAGGCTTGGGGCGCAAAAGCTCCCGCAGAATCAAAACAAAAACCCTACATTGAAATCACCTTTCCAGAGTTGGCTGACTTTAACCGGATACGTTTGAGTACGAACCGGGAAGATTATTTTGAAACAGACTACCTCGAAGGGCTTCATCGCTTCAACTTCGGCGGATACACCGTGGAAGCAGTAGGGAAGGATGGAAACTGGTACACCGTGGCCATGAGCATGTCATCGGCAAAGCAGAACAGTCGTCATCCAAAACGCGTGCAGCTACTTGCGCAGCTGCAGGATTTGATTGCAGTGGTTAGTGAGGAGGGTCCGACACCCAGCTTCGTTGCGCGGTTTATCAAGCCGGCTCCGACCCATGTGCTTGGCAGAGGTAGCCCAGAGAACCCCCGTGAAGTTGTATCTCCCGCAGGGTTGATGGAGCTCGATGGCGCGTTACGATTGCCATCAAACAGCTCAGGCCGGGCACGCAGAGCAGCCTTTGCCAACTGGCTCACGAGCACAGCAAACCCCTTAACACCAAGGGTTGCAGCAAACCGGATCTGGCACCATGTGTTTGGTAGCGGAATTGTACCCACCACCAGTGATTTTGGCGCGGCTGGAGCAAGGCCAACGCACCCTGCATTACTAGACTGGTTGTCGGCGGAACTAATGCAACCCACCCTTGTTGCAGGGGCAGACAGTTCGGTTCCAGAGCCCTGGTCGCTCAAACACCTGATCCGACTCATGATCTTGTCCGATGCTTTTCAGCAACAGAGTGCACCTAGACCACACGCGGTCAAAATCGATGCAAGCTCTGCCTTGTTGTGGAGATTTCCGCCAAAACGTCTCGAAGCCGAAGTGATTCGTGATTCAATTCTACAAGCTTCGGGAAAACTATCCCCCACCGTCGGCGGCCGCAGTTATCGGATACACAATGTGAAGAAACGCTACTCGCAGTGGCAGGTCGTTAACAATTTTGGGCCTGACACTTGGCGACGAATGATCTATCAGGAACGGATGCGGCGCGTGGATGATCAGATCTTTACCGCGTTCGATTTTCCTGACTGTGGTCAAGTGAGGGCCCGTCGCCCCATTTCGACCACCCCATTACAGGCCTTGAACCTGATGAACAGCGATTTTGTCATTGAGCAGTCAAAATTCATCGCTTCCCGCGCCCTGGCGGAGTCGAACGGAGAGGCAAAGTCAGCCGTTGGTGAGTGCTTTGAACTGCTGTTGGGGCGACAACCCACCCCCGGTGAACTCATCGCATGCGAGAAAGTCACGGAATCGGATAGCTTGGACATTGTCTGCCGTGCACTGATCAACTCAAACGAATTTGCCTTCCTACCTTGATTGAAACTATGACAAACCCTGAGAAGTTGTCACGGCATGGGCGAAGCATGCTGGACCGCCGAAATTTTCTGGGAACCGCAGGTCTTTCCACAATGGGCATTGCGTTGACGAGTTTGTTGCATCAGGACGGTCTAATGGGGGCCGAAACGACTGCTGCCGCCGGTGGTGTGGATCCGATTCGACCGGCCATCGATACGAGTCAGCCCTATGCTGCGAGATCTTCACATTTCGAGGTGCCTGCGAAACAAGTGTTGGTGATCTACTGTCCGGGAGCAGTTAGCCATGTCGACACGTTCGACTACAAACCCGCCCTTTCGAAATTCCACGGCAAGAAACCTCCAGGGCTCCCCGCCGTCACCTTTGAGGGGCCGTCTGGCAATATCGCCAAGCCATTTTGGCAATTCAGACCACGCGGCGAGTCTGGAAAAATGGTTTCAGATTTGTTGCCCCACCTCGGTGCCCAAGTGGATGACTTTTGTTTCTTCCATGCTTTGTCAACCGATACAAGTGCGCACCCCCAAGGCGAGAATTTCATGAACACGGGGTTCACGATGGAGGGGTTTCCTTCCTTTGGTTCGTGGGTCACCTACGCTTTGGGCACTGAGAACCAGGACTTGCCAGCATTTGTAGCGATCAACGATCCCCGTGGTCTCGCGCGAAGTGGCAAGAATAACTTTGGCAATGGATTTCTGCCTGCCGCTTATCAGGGGACGGACTTCACTGCATCGAAACCGCCAAATAATCTTAGTCGCCCAGAATCTCTATCACCTGAAACTGACCGACGCACCGTCAACCTGTTGGCACAGCTAAATGCAGCACATCTTCAAAAGTACCCTGGAGACGCAAATCTCGCAGGGCGAATTGCAAGCTACGAATTGGCAGGAAAAATGCAAACGTCGGTTCCTGATGTGATGGACTTGTCCGGGGAGACCGCCTCGACACTGCAAGCCTATGGCGTAGAAGGCGGTAGTGAACTGCGTGGAAAATACGCAAGGAACTGTCTTCTAGCGCGAAGGTTATTGGAAAAAGGCGTGAGAGTGGTGCAATTGTTCAACGGAAGCGACCCGTCGGGTGGAAATGGCATTACCAACTGGGACTCGCACTCCAACATTGCAGACACGCATGCCATGCAAGCCGAAATCATGGATCAGCCCACAGCAGCGTTGATCGCCGACCTGAAGGAACGAGGCATGCTTGAAAACACTTTGGTTGTGTGGGCAACCGAATTCGGCCGCATGCCGTTTTTGCAAGCCAATGGAAGTGGTAGAGACCACAACCCCGGAGCGTTCACCTGTTTTCTTGCTGGGGCAGGGGTGAAAGCTGGCGTCAGTTATGGAGAAAGCGATGAGTTTGGTTTCAAAGCAGCAGTCGACAGGACAACCGTCTACGACTTCAATGCCACTTTATTGCACCTCATGGGCCTAGATCACGAAAGGCTTACGTTCTATCACAACGGGCTTGAGAGACGGCTCACGAACGTCCATGGACACGTTATCAAAGACGTCTTGGCATAGGTACCCGGCTCAAACGTGCCTGACTTAGTTCGCATTGCTAATCACTCGGCAGCCGGGTGGGAGGATCCGGCTATCATTGCCCGCGTGGAATTTTGAGGCTTAAGCAATGAAGCGCGTTTTTAAAAACACGGCCAGCGATTCCCCGGAATTCGCAAACGCTACACTGCTC
>DOPG01000331.1 GCA_003513555.1 Rhodopirellula sp.
TTGATGGCATCGGGCAGTGGAAACCCCAACCTGCAGGGCACCGCCGAAAATCTCAAAACTTCGTCAAGGATTCAGGCTGCAATCGTCATGGCAGGCCCATTGGAAATGTTGACCGGAAGCGTCGCAGAGCGTTCAAGAAGCGGAAAAGGTTTCTCAAATTCCAACAGCTGGCTACGTGGCACCGTCGATGAAAAACCAAGGTTGTACCGAGATGCTGACGCCTTTGAACAAATCGACAAGAACACCTGCCCTATCCTGTTCATGACAGGGGAATTTGACAATCCAGCAAGAAACCAGCGTTCACGTGATCGCTTATCCAAGTTAGGTATCGCAACCGATATCAAAACCTACCAAGATGGCAAACATGGATGCTGGAACCGCTTACCCTGGCTCGACGAGATGGTACCCGACATGGGTAGTTTTCTAAGCCAACATTTGCAGTAAGCAACAGATTGGCAACAAATGCCCTGGCTGGCGAATCTGTTGCCAGCATGCACACAAAAGAAACTGACGCTCAATGTTGGTAATCAGCGCCTGACCAACTTCGTAACACAGACTGCTGCCAGTCCTCGAGCGCAGTGGTCAACTCGCGGACTCGTTCTGGCTCTTGGCTGCTAAGGTCTCTTGCTTCCATGGGATCGTTCACCAAGTGATACAGTTCGTACTTCACGTTTCCTCGACTCTCGATGCGATGCAGTTTCCACGGCCATGCGTTCCATGCCGCGTGCCCGCGTGAGTCGAGACTTTCAAAGTCAGGAAACTCATTTACATTTTTCAATATTCTTTCGGGATGCGGATTAGGCTTTCCAGCGATTTTCGCTTCCATCAGTGCCTTGATGATTCTGTCACTCCAAGTGCCCTGCCCATCGCGGAATCCATGCCAGAACCCCATGCCAGGGCGAGTCGATTGTTCCCCTGCAATCACTGGCGATAGATCGATCCCATCAAGTGGTGTTTGGCGATCAACCTTGGCTCGACCGATAGTGATCAGCGTGGGATAAAGGTCCGATGAAAATGCAGGTGTATCAATCTTCCGGGCGTGATATTTAGCAGGCCACTGCATGATGGCGGGGACACGTAAGCCCCCTTCATAAATACTTCCTTTCTTGGCTCTGCCACCTGACGAGGCGGGAATCAAACCGCCATTGTCACTGCAGTACAAAAAGAGGGTGTTGTCCCTGATCCCCAGTTCAGTCAACGTCTGTTGCAGCCTTCCGATTTGCTGGTCAAGCAGTGTGATTTCACGAAAGTAGCCCGGCTTTTTCGTATTTTGCTCGTTGTACAGTTGACTGGCTTGATCGAGATCGGGGAGTTCTTCCTGTGGATCGTGTGGTGAAGGAAACCAGGTGACTGCAAACATCGGCTGACCACCAGAGTGATGCCGAGTCAGAAAGTCGATCGTAGCATCCATGCTGATCACTGTTCCCGCCCCCTTGATCTGTTCGTAGCTTCCATTTCGACTCAGATAGGGGTCGTTGTCAAAAAAGTTCAATCCTGAAAGCCACTCATCAAACCCCGCACCACCGGGACTGGTGGGACTGTCGGGTTGCACCGACCCGATATGCCACTTTCCAAAGTGCCCCGTCACATAGCCAACATCTTTCAAAGCCTCAGCAATCGTCGTTTCATGGGGCCTCATATAATGCCCGTGATTTGGCACGTTAGTCCGAAATGGGTGACGGCCAGTCATCACACTGGCTCGCGTGGGTGAGCAGACGGGTGCACTTGCATAAAACCGATTGAAAACCACTCCCGTTTCCGCCATCGCATCCAAATGGGGTGTCTGCACAAACGGGTGGCCGGTGTACCCAGTGTCTCCGTAGCCATGATCATCGGCCATCACAATCACAACATTGGGTCGCTCATCACCAAACAATGGCAAAGACAGCAGGACGAAACAGATCACAGCAGGACTGGTGAATCGCATTTTTTTTCAACGCAAATGAACGCGGCAAGTATTGACGACATGAACGATTTAAGTCGTTGATGACTTACAGTTTAGCGTCCGCGGACAGACGATGCTTACACCCGCAGGCCTTGTTATTTTCTGCCGTTAGGGCAAAAGAGGTTGACAAAACCATTCGTTACCTTGAGGTCGCGACGAGAAACACCCCGTATTTTTATGTCAAAAACATACTTTACAAAGGTTTCGCCACAGCCCTGCTAATTTTCACACGGAGACATCGATTGTTTCAAAAAGAGAAGAATTGGCGTTCCATCCACACGCCCAAGTGAACAAGGTTAAAATGGAGCTCAATTGACCACTGAACTAGGGGGATTTTGGAATGCCGATCGATCGCCGCTCCTTGCTTGTCGCTTCTGCTGCCGGCTATGCAGGCTTGCATTTGGGCGTTCCGAGATCGCTCTCAGCTGGCGAGCGTAGCGTTGCAGCCCAACAACTCAGCGACCGGACATTGGGCGGTGGGACCGCCAAATCAGTAATCCTGTTTTTTTTATGTGGCGGAGCGTCCCATATCGACACGTGGGACATGAAGCCTGATGCTCCCAGCGAGTACCGTGGACCGTTCTCGCCAATTTCAACATCATCGCCCGAGATCAAACTCTGCGAACACCTTCCCTTACTTGCCAAACAGGCACATCAACTATCGGTCGTTCACTCTGTCGGAGGAACAGTGAACACGAATGATCACCACGCCGGCTACTACTACAACCTGACCGGGCACGTCCCAGACGAGACGTTCAAAACTCAAGGTAACGATCGCAGACCGTACTCAGATGATTGGCCATTCATGGGGTCGGTGGTCAGTTCTCGGGCAAATCACCCGACGACACTACCCGGAGCGATCACACTTCCCCACATGCCCAGTCGAAAACCATACACAAGGCCTGGTCAATTTGCCGCAAAACTGGGCGTAGAGTTCGATCCCTTGTATGTGAATGGCTCTGTCGACCAGCCGCTGTTATTCCAAGCCCCCTCACTGATGGTCTCCGGCGATATCACGCGAGAGCAATTCCTGTCAAAGCAACAATTATTCAAGACACTGGATAAGGCCCGCACAGAGTTCGACTCATCGCCTCAAGTGCGTCTGTGGAAACAGCATCAGGAACGCACGATGAACCTTTTGATGGCAAGTGAGACCACGACAGTATTTGATCTTGAAAAAGAACCACTTTCCGTTCGCGAACGCTACGGAAATTCTGTCAATGCGATGAGTCTTCTGCTTGCTCGACGGCTAGTGCAAGCTGAAGTCCCCTTTGTCACCGTTTTCTGGAAAGAAAACGAGAAGATCAAAGACAAGTGCAAGAGCGCCGGGGGGTGGGATACCCATGGCAACAACTTTGGCTGTCTGAAAGACCACTTGCTACCGGAGTTTGACAAAGCCTTCTCTGCACTTGTCGAAGACCTGTCTGCACAAGGCATGCTGGACGAAACTTTACTTGTGGTGACAAGCGAAATGGGACGCCAGCCCAAGATTGGAGATCGTCGCTCGGGCGGTGTCAGTGGCGCGGGACGTGATCATTGGACACATTGCCAAAGCGTTTTGATGGCAGGTGGCGGGATACAGGGCGGACAATCCTTTGGCTCAAGTGATCGCTTTGGCGAATACCCGAGCGATCACCCAGTCACCCCAGCCGACATCACCAAGACGGTTTACCATGCGACCGGCACTCACGACCTGATTGCACGGGATTCCCAAGACCGCCCGTTCAGCCTGCTGGAACCGGGCAAGCCGATCATGGACTTGTTTTAGCATTCACGGTTTTGTCAGCGCCAACATCCGTGTCACTCGTCTTGACTTTCCCTGGACCTCTGGGCTGCGCGAGCCAACTACTCACAAGAGTTCCATCTGAAAGATTCCAGACTCGTATTTCACCATCATACGAACCGGTTGCAACCTTGGTGTGATCCGAGTGAACAGCGGAGCACAACACCCAATCGGAGTGCCCCTGAAAATGAGTGGCTACCTGATTCTTTGTGAGATCCACTTTGACCAACTTCTTGTCGCTTGAGGGCACGAAGGCAAAATCCCCAGCAACTGCAATTCGGTAGCCTTCACCACCAAGTGACACCTCAGCTATTTTCTTGGCGTCAGAGACGTTCCAACGATGAATTTTTTTATCACTTCCAGTAGACACAACCTGTTGTCCATCAGGCAGCATGAAAACGCCGCGTACCGCATTGCCATGCCCTTGATAACTGATCAGTAACTGGCCAGTTTCTGCATTGAAGACTTTGGCTGACTTATCCCGACTTGCTGACACCAACTTGGTCCCATCCTTGCTCCAGGCAATCGCGTTTACAAAATCAGCATGACTAAGCAGAGTCTTCTGCAACTGGAGGGTTTCCATATCAATGATGCGAATCGTCTTATCGGCAGAGGCAATCGCCAACTTTTTCCCATCCGGCCGAAACGCCAAATCAAGGACAATGTCATCACAAACCGCAAGCACTGCCGTGACTTTCTGACTCGCAAGATCAATCACACGAACATCACCAGCAAACCCAGGACGTCCACTGGCAACAACAACTTGTTGTGCGACAGCAGCTTGGGAGACATCGGCATCTGCCGCGTTCTTCGCCTGAACAGCGAAAGAGAGAGGTGGAAAAGCAATCGCATAGGTTTGCTGTCCAACATTGCCGATGCGGTTTTTCAGATTCCCCTTTGTATCCCAAACCAGAATTTCGTTGTAACCACCACTAAAAAGCAGATCGTTTTCCGTTGAAAACGCGATCGCGGTCACTTGCAACGGCGCGGGGTAGCTGGCGGGCGCTGCCGGATGCTCCTGGGGTGGAATAACAAAAGACAACTTTGTATCCGGGTCATCGCCATCGAACATCGCACCTTGCCCGATCCAATCTGACACCACTTTGATTTGCTCTGCAGTCAACGCCTCTGTTTCCGCCGGCATTCGCTCGAATGCATCCTCAACGGTCAGTCGCCGCAACAATTCAGCACCCTCATCTTTGCTGACTTCCAGAGGCATCACCCCGCTATCACCTGGCTTAGACAACTCCGTGAAGGTATCAATGCGATACCCACCCTCAGCTTTCTTGGCATCATGGCAAGCGACACAATTTTCCAGAAAAATGGGGGCTACGTCACGTTTGAAACTGATACTACTGTCGTCTGCAGCGACCACACTTACCATTAGAAACGCAATGGCTGCCGTTACCAATTCGGTTCGCAACTGTTGCTGATTGCACTGAAAAATTCTTTTCATGATTCGTTATTTAAAAGCAGAAATCAACAGGAGGCAGAAAAGCTGGCATGAACGACACGCCACAGCGAGATCAGGAACAGTAAAATCTCAATGCTGGAAAATGAACTCATCTGTATTCAAAAGAGCCCAACAAACATCAGCCAGTCCATCAGCAGGCGTCTCGCGTTTACCACAGTGTGCGATTGCAGCATTGCGCTCAAATTCCGTTGGCAATCTGCAAACAGCGGACAAGTACAAACGGTCAATAATTTCCGATAATGGAACCTCACTCTTCAGAGCCATACGAAACCGATTTGATTCCTCCTGCAATTTTTTATGAATGGTTGCTCCATTGAATAATTCAATCGCCATACCAAGATTGGAATCACTCGCCCGTTCACAAGCGCAGACAGTACTACGCTCGGGCTGACCAAAGACCTTTAAAAAATCAAGCTTGACGAGGTCAGGAGCAGGCAGATGAGTGGCTTTCGTCCCCACAGGCAAGTTGGCAAATTTCTCTTCCAGCCCCGTTGCATGATTGATCGCATCGAGCAACTGCTCAGCGTTCAACAAACGCGGCAGTTGATGCGAAAAATAGACTTGATCGTTACGGTTTGAATCATTGGCTAGATAACTAGCTTGGTAGGTTCGACTGTTGAGAATCCGCCTCAACAAATGTTTGCGATCAAATCCACTCTCTGCAAAATCCTTCGCTAGTGCATCCAGCAGCGGGCCATTGGCTGGTGGATTCGAATCACGAAAGTCATCGATCGGCTCGACGATTCCACGAGCAAAACATTCGCTCCAAATCCGATTCGCCTCAATCTTTGCAAAATACGGATTCTCGACGTTCACAAGCCAGTCAACAAAAGTATCACGACGATCGCCGTGAATGACAGATTCTACTGTTCCATCCACAGGCAGCCATGGCTTCATCTGCTGCCCGGTCCGAGGTTGGGTAACTTCGCCCGTAGCCGCTGACCAGACGAACATTTCACCTGGACGTTGTGTATCGCGTCTTTGCACGCGCTGGAAGAAAGCTCCCAGCCCGTAATAGTTATCTTGGGTCCAGCGTTCAAAAGGATGATTGTGACACTTGGCACATTGCAGGCGAGCTCCCAGAAACACTTGTGAAACTGTTTCCACGCAATCATTCATGCTGGTAGCCGTGCGATAAAAATTAGCAGGTGGATTCGAAAGGGTGGATCCATCTGCAGAAAGCAATTGCTTGGCAAATTCATCGTACGGCATATTGGTCCGGAACGCTTCTTCAACCCAGCGGTGATATTTGTGAACTCCCTCTTTTCCAACCAACTGCGTGGTCATTTTGAGCAGGTCACCCCACTTCAACGCCCAGAACTTTGAGTACTCTTCACGCTGCAGCAGGCGATCGATCAATGCTGCGCGTTTACCGTCAGAGGTATCCGCGAGAAATTGCTTACTCTCTTGCACGCTGGGTAGGATTCCAATTACATCCAGATAAACACGTCGTAAAAACTCCGAATCATTGCAAGTTGCTGACGGGAGGTACTGAATCTGTTTCAACTTTACATTGACGAGTTCGTCGATGTAATTTGCTTCAGGCGGGGATTTCCACTCGAAATCCGGCCTGCGTTGCACAAACATGAATGGAACAGACTCGATGTGCTCGAGGAAACGCACCAAAACCACCGCCTCGCCTTGTGCTCCCGCCTCAACCCAGCCTGACTCATCGACTGCCGCAATCGTTTGGTCAGAGCTCTCATAAACCACGAGGTCCGTCACATCCCGTGATGTTCCATCTGCAAAATGAGCGAGTACTGACAATTGTTGTCGTCCTTGCTCTAGAGCCATGATCCGCTTTCGAGCGGGATAAACTTCAAGACTTACGCAGCGTGATGCCTCAGGCGGGTCGGCCTGAGCTCCCTCAGAAATCCAATCACGCAGGATTTGATAAGCAGGATCTTGAGGTTGAAGCTGCTTTCCCCCCCCATGACTGACTTTCATAAGTGGTTTCTGCAACAGTAAACTCTGCTCCGGTTGTATTCGGTTGACTCGCCTACCAAAGTCCTCACGAATCAATGTGAGAAGATCAAGTTTCTGGTCAAAACCCCTTAGCGAAAGGCGAAACATTCCCTTCCCGCTGGGCGAACCATGACAGGCACCCGAGTTGCAACCCTGCTTTGAAAGTGCCACAAGAACCTCTGACTCAAAAGCAACATTGCGATGTTTTTCTGCAGCTGACACGCGGACCGGAACATTGACTTTCAGCAAGCCAACCTGCACGACTAGCTCCGTAACACCATCAGCCTTTGGATAAACCACCCCGTCTCGAACTTCTGCAACACTTTCATCCAGACAACTAAGCACGGCCTCACGTGTCCAGTCCTGCGGGACATCCTGAGCATCGTAGCCAGTCACAACCAACTGCCGTTTGGATGACTTACCTGTGAGCTCAACTTTCGCCGGATGCACCTGAAGACTTTCAGGCATACTTGCAATCGGCAGGGAAGATAAATCCTGAGCAAATTTGAGCGGATTCCCATGATAGTGAGTCACAACCTCAACGCGTATGATGCCGTTGTCAGCAGCATTATCAGGTGGCAGAGTCAAATCGAACACGGCAGCATCTGCATCCGCCGGGACACTCACTGGTCCAGCAACGGTCCATCCTTTCGGAAGCGTTGAGAACGCAACCTCAACGGACTGAGGATCATCCCCCTCACGCTCAACATTTAGAGAGATGGAGTGTGTTTTCCCTGCGACCAGTTGCTCAGGGGCTGACACACTCACTTTAACCGGATCGATCCACTCAACGGGCAGCTCTTTTTCCATCACCCGTCCTCGTCCGTTGAATTCGGAATACGCCAAACATGAAACGGATGAGGGCTCTTCCATTGGGTCCCGGCGAGAGAGCGTCAGGGTGTACTTATCTTTGTCAGCTTTGGTTACAACATTCCACTGACCATGTGACGGATCATTTAATAACGTGAGGCCTGACTTGAACTTGTCGTTCATTCGTTTTAATACAAGGGTCGCCTGATGACTCTTGTGCTGTCGAGCCAATTTCAACCCAACCTCCGGTTCGAGAGAATAGTACTCAGCCTGAGAGGCAGTACCACTGAGCAAAATAGTGCCGTCACGCCAATTGCCCGGAAAGGGAACATGCGGCCGTTTAGCACGATGCAGTGCCAAGCTATTGACGGAAACTTCCAGCGGTACCTGTCCTGGAACGGTACCTTTCAACTCGACCAGTGATGAACTATCCACGTTCCAGGTTTGATCAGCCAGCAGGTAGATTTTCACTTCTTTCACTTTCGCCGGTATGCGTGAATTCAAAATACGCAACCCTTGCACAGGCCTGGTGAATGCCAGTTCAACTTCCCCGTCATAACCGAAACGGTCGACCGTCAAGTCAAGCGCGCACGCACCATGGGTGAGTTCGATTGCAAACTCTTCTCGAGTCTTTGCATCGGACTTAAGAGATAACTCAACCCGACCTGTCGGTAGAACTTCTATCAAGTAGCCAAAACCTTCGCCTCCACGACCCAGCAAATCCGTAGCCTTCAAACGATAAGAATCGTCGGACGGAAACTTGTAGTCAAAACTCCATTCATCGGAATCCGTAACTTTGGATTCGGCAACCACTTGCCCCTGTGCATTCAAAAGCTGCATTTTCAGTAGCGCCGTCGAACCAAGACTTCGAGTTCTCGAGCGAAATCGTACGGTCTCGTCTTTGATTCCCTGAATCACATATTCATCCTGCTCGCCCGCGACGGCTAACCGTCCATTGATTCCAATGGGGTAGGCGAGAACGCTTACCTCGGCACCTTCGACATGTTGCGGCGACGAGCTGACATGAATTCTTTTCCATGCGCAAACTTGCCCATCCTTGAAATGAAAGGAAAGATTTCTGTCATCGATGCAAACGGCGTTTTTCACGGCAATTCCACGCTGCGTCAGCGATTGCCCTGCAAGCGTCAACACGTTGATTTCGGCTGCCTCACCGCGTTTCACAGCGAGGGGAAAACAATGACTAACCAAGGGAAAATCGCCAATCCTCAAGTGATAACTTCCACCTGCGGCATACCCACTGTCTTTGATTTCGATGACATAGTCCCCAGCAGTCGAAAATTGATGCCGAAAGCGACACTCTGCCCCAAGACCATCGTCATCTGCAACCAGAATCGTTTTTCCATCAGTCGTCAGTAACCGAATTACCGGATCCATCGTTGAAGCGATGCATTGGGTGAGCGCCTCCACTGTCACCCACTGATTTTCATCAACGTGAATCTGGTAATAGTCCAGCGCCGTCCCATCGCTCTTACCGTCAATCGCAACTTGGGAAGGAATTTTCTGTGCGGTAGTGAGAGAGTGGTTTTTCCCGTTATCCGCAACCACACTTAAGTCCTCAACCAGTAGTGCGGTTGCAGAAATAGGGCCCGCGTTGGTCGCCGCCCACAGACCTAGCGATCCCAAGGGTGTATCCGCAGGCACCGTTAATTGAATGACTGCTTTCTCCGCTTCGACTGTCTCGATGCTGACTTGAGAACTGCCGCGCGTCAGAAAACGCAGACTGGAATCGAATCCCTTACCGACAACGGTCAACTGGGTAGTACTGCCTGGCTTGACCGACCGCGGCGTGATGGCAGTGATCGATTGTGCCCAAACGGGACCACCGACCAGGTAGAACAGGAGCATTCCGACTACGAAGATAAAACGCATCTCGCACGAACCCGATAAGGAAAATTTCATTGATTTATAGTTCATCTTCATGAACAGGGCGTCTTCAAATGACTGGTGCATGAACGGGGAAAGGCAGGCAGATCAAATCAGTCCGGGAATGGGCTGCCCGTGGTAGATCTGGTGAGGCCGCTCGGCAGCATCACGCCAAACTGCCGTCGCTGGAATACCGAGTGCACGATAGATCGTTGCTGCAAAATTTTCTGGCGTGACGGGTTGCTCGCTCGGGTAGCCCCCCTGTTCATCGGATGCGCCAATCACGTTACCACCACGAACACCACCGCCCGCGAACAAAACCGACTGCACCGCGCCCCAGTGATCGCGCCCCGGCAAGTCATAATGTTTATCCAACAGGCTGATCTGAGGCGTCCGACCAAATTCACTTGCCATCACGATTAAGGTCTCATCCAACTCTCCCGTCGCTTGAAGATCATCCAACAAAGCAGAAAGAGCTTTGTCGGTCGGAGGCAGCAGTTTATTTTTCAGATGAGGAAACGCATTGCCGTGTGTATCCCATGTCTCATCGTTACCTAAATTCACCTGCACGAGATTAACTCCCGTTGATATCAGGCGTCTGGCCATCAATAACGACCAACCGAATGAGTTAGCGCCATACCGCTCCAGAGTTTTTGGATCAGCATGGGTCACATCAAGGGCATGGTGCACAGACGAGTCGGTCAGCAGATCAATCGCTCCTTGCCGCAGTCGATCAAATTGCCTTGTTTCAGCATGTCCTCCGAGTTTGCGTCGCTGATGCTGCAGGGTTTCTAAAAGCTGCAAACGCCCGTTGACCTCCTTCATTCCAAGGCCGTGTGGCAAACTCAACTGTGGTGCTTGAAAAACACGTTTGTCGGAACCTCCTCGTTCCTGATGATCAAAGTCGTGCGTCGGGAACGCGCCATAAGATTTCGCATGAAAAGGAGATGCATCAATCATCCATGGGTCATGGGGGGCTCCCATTTCGCCCGCGTCCTGCCCGGGGATCACGCGTCCGGAATTATGAACCAGTCTCTCGGGCAATACGACGGCAGGCGGCAGGTTGTTAAAAGATCCAGTGGCACGCCCTGCAATTGCAGCAATGGAAGGGCGATCCGTTCGACTGGGTTCATTTGGTTTGAACCCGGGGGGCAACTTTGAATGCCCCGTCAAAATCATGTGATGACCGGCCGAATGTTCATTTGATCCATGCGTCAACGAGCGGCACAAGGCCCACTGCTCACTACGTTCGGCCAACATTGGCAGGTGTTCGCAGATCTGAAGCCCGGTTGTTTTGGTTGAAATGGGTTTGAACTCACCCCGAATGGTATCGGGAGCATTCGGCTTCATATCGAAACTTTCATGCTGTGCCAAACCACCCGACAGAAAAATAAAGATGCACGACTTTGCTTTAACGGTAACTGGCTTGCTGTCAGCGGCCACGGCCTGACGCAAACCAGTCAAATGATTCAGCCCCATCCCCAGCAGACCAATTGATCCAATTTGCAAGGCCTGACGGCGGGCTAAGCGGGGATGACTACAACTAATTCCAAAAGCACTGTTTTTTGATTGTCGATGTTTCATTCATCCACTCCGTTGAACAAAGGAGTGATTACCTGACCGTTACACAATTGATGGGGACGATCCAGTGGATCCATGATTTGAGTTTCGCTTTCAACCCCTAGTGAATGAAAAGCCGTCGTCAGGCAATCAGCAGGTGAATACGATCGAGTGATCGGATAAGCTGCCTGTGAATCGGTTTTGCCAATCACCTGCCCACCCCTAACACCTGCGCCTGCGAACAATCCAGAGTAAGTGTGCGCCCAGTGATCTCGTCCAGGCAACGTCTGGCCGGGCAAAGTCGACACTTTGGGGGTGCGACCAAACTCACCCATCACGACCACCAGTGTTTCATCCAACAAGCCGGACGAATCCAAGTCATCCATCAAGGCTGACAGACCCTGATCCAATTGTGGCAGCAATTTGTTCTTCAACTTGCCCCAGTTGTCTGTATGAGTGTCCCATGTTTGCACAATCCCCATGGCAGCTTGTACGACAGGGACACCAACCTCGATCAGTCGTCGCGCCAGCAACAGGCTCTGTCCAAACTGATTGCGTCCGTAACGATCACGTGTCGCAGTCGTTTCCTTCGCAAGCTCAAATGCTTTGACCACCTTCCCTGAGGTCAAAAGGTTGATGGCGATTTCCTGTTGCTGTCGAAACGAACCGACATCACCACTAAGCGTGCCCGCACGTTGGTGCTGCAACTGATCCAACAATTGTCGACGTGATTGCAATCGCTGCTGCGTGACCCCATCACGCATACTCAAAGCCTGCATGCGGAACGCATCATCATTGGGATTACCGTTGATCTGCCAAGGATCATACTTTGCTCCCAAAAATCCGGCATGCTGGCCAGGCCATGTCAGTGGTCCCTCGATAAAGTAATTGGGCAGCGACACTGCGGTAGGAATACCGTCAATTCGCGGGCGAATAAAATCGAGAGCGGCAGCAAAGTTTGGAAAGTCGTTCCGCGATTCAACGCGATCCAAGTCGGTACCGCCGCGCGGAATGGGGGTAGGGCGTCCAGTCAACGCGACGTGGGTAGCTAACAGGTGATTGTGCTCTCGATGTGCAAGCGTCCTTATGATCGCCCACCGTTGCATCTGTTTGGCAAGCTCTGGAAGGTGTTCACAAACAGCAATCCCCGGCACGGTTGTTGCGATTGGCTTAAATTCCCCGCGAACTTCAGCGGGCGCATCAGGCTTGGGGTCAAGCATATCCAACTGGCTCGCGCCGCCGCTGAGATGCACATACAAAACAGACTTGGCTCGACCGTTATTCTGCTGTTTTACATCACCCAGCGAAACGTTTTGCTGAGATGGCAGCAGGGATCCGACGACACCC
>DOPG01000448.1 GCA_003513555.1 Rhodopirellula sp.
TAGGCTTCTTTTTTCGCGAGAGCGACAAACAAATTGCCGGGCCCCACAATTTTATCGACTGCTGGGATCGCATCGCAGCCATAGGCCAACGCTGCGACGGCCTGTGCGCCGCCCACGCGATACACCTCACGCAAACCGAGTTCATGACAGGTCGCCAGCATATCAACGTTGTAGCCGCCAAACTGCGTCGGCGGTGCCACGATCGCAATCTCTTTTACGCCGGCAACCTGAGCAGGAACCGCAGTCATCAGTACGGTTGATGGATAAGCTGCTGCGCCACCAGGCACACAAACGCCAATCCGGTTCAACGGAAGGTATCTTTGCGTGAGAGTCACTCCGGGACGCGGTTGAATCGTCACATCAGAATGCAGAATCGCCCGCTGAAACTCTGCAACATTGTCTCGTATCCGCCGAACCGAGTCCAGCAAAGCAGGATCTGCTGCCGCGTGGGCGTCTTCCAGTTCACTCAGAGGTACTCTGAGTTGTTCTGCTGATAGATCTGCCTTATCCAAGGCTTTGTTGTACTTCAGCAAAGCCTCGGTACCAGTTTCTCGCACGTCCTGGCAAATTTTGTCGACAACCTCAGCAGGCGTCAGTGCCTCCCCAAACACTTCTTCAGTCAAAGCACGCCCTCGGGGGCTCACGACATCGCCTTGAGGACTGAGTTTCAGACGCAACTCCTGAAGAATCTCGGCAGATCCTTGGCGAGCGTCAACAAGCTGGATTTGAAGGTCAGACAAATCAGAACTCTTATTTTGGGATTCGTATCGGACGAAACGGCTGGGCAGCAGTGTTGAAACGTGGAAACCGTGCGAAAAGTAACACGGCTACGATTGCCATCATAAGCCGGTACAATCGAATTGTTTACCCGCATACCAAGTAACTCCGACACCCAATTTTCAGCAAATGCCCGCAGAAATCGATCTTCGCAGCGATACCGTCACCAAGCCCACTCCCGAAATGAGGCAGGCAATGGCAGAAGCGGAGGTGGGAGACGCAGTCATTGACGTTGATCCGACCGTGGAACGTCTGGAGACGCTTACCGCCGAGATTTTAGGCAAAGAAGCCGCGGTATTCATGCCCAGTGGCTCCATGACGAATCAAATCGCTCTCCGGGTTCATTGTGGCCGCAGCAGCGAATTCCTCTGTGAAGCGGACTGTCACATCTATCATTACGAGCAGGGAGCATTTGCCCAGCTTTCGGGATTGGTCGCACAAACGGTCGCCGGCGAAGGTGGTGTTCTTCAAGTAGACCAACTTAGAAATCTGATTCGACCGGAAAATGAACACATGGTGCGAACCCAACTCGTCTGCCTCGAAAATACCCACAATCGATGGGGTGGACGTATTCAGCCCCAGCAAACAGTCCAAGAAATCTGCGACTGGGCGAAACAAAACGGACTAAAGAGGCATTTGGATGGGGCGCGACTATGGAATGCCTCTGTCGCGACCGGTATCAGTCCTCTGAAACTGGTTGAGCCATTTGATTCAGTTAGCGTCTGTTTCAGTAAAGGACTGGGGGCCCCCGTTGGATCTGCACTGGCAGGAGATCAGTCGTTCATCATGGAAGCCCGCCGCTCCAGAAAACTGTTCGGAGGAGGCATGCGTCAAGCAGGGATCATCGCTGCTGGCGCACTGCACGCATTAGAGCAGCACCGCGATCGTTTAGCCGACGATCACAATAATGCTCAACGCCTTCGCGACGGCTGCGAATCATGTAGTCCGCTCTCAATTCGCGGAAACCGAGTCGATACCAATATCGTCATCTGTGAAGTTGATCAAGACTGGACTACGGCTGATAAGCTGGCCGCGGCACTCGACGAGCAGGGAGTCAGGTGTTTTGCGATTGGCCCGCAAGCGATTCGTTTTGTTACCCACTTGAACGTCAATACCGCCCAGATTGAGTCCGCGTGTAAGATCATACAAAGACTCACAAACACGACAGCTGCGAATCACACCTGATGGATCGCCAACCACCCCGAGCATGGTTCACGCTGCTGATATCTCTCTCTGTCTTCACAATCGCAGTCTTTCTACGACTGCCATCGTGTTACGAGAGTTTGTGGCTTGATGAATTGCACTCTGCTTGGATCATCGCGGATGGTGTGGGTAGTGTCTACCAGCGTGCCGTCATAGGTCATCAATCACCCTGCTATTATTTGCAGCTCTGGGCTTGGAAACAGGTACTTGGTGACTCCGAATTAATTCTGCGGCTCAACAGCGTCTTATGGGTGGCTAGTGGCTGCAGCGTCATTACCTATGGCATTACCAGATGGACCAGCAGTTTGCTTGCGGGCTTGGTCTCTGGACTCATACTCGCTGTTGAGGAAAACTCGCTTTTTTTTGGAACTGAATTACGTCCCTTCGCTCTCGTGATTTTGTGTTCCTCATTCGCAATCATTCTGTTTCTAAGACTGCTATCCAGTGAATCACGTCACCAACGTCCGCACGCCTGGTTTTTTTTGATTGTCACCATTTTATTTTCGACAATCTGCCAGCCCACTTCTCTGGGCGTACTGGCATGGCTTCCTCTTGGCTTGTGCGCAATCTGGTTAAACAGAAGCCCGGGTGAATTCCGACGCATCACTTGGTTGGATGCTGCTCTGATCCTGATCACTTTGTTAGCCATACTGATGTTATGGCAGATGACTCTTGGGCAAAGCTGGGCAGAGAAATCGATGTGGGGCTCTTTTGCAACAGCAACGCATTGGCAACAAATATGCACCATCTGGGACTGGCCCAGCCTACTTCTCATTCCTTTAATCCTACTACTGCTAATCCCGATCATTGACAGCCGCAAGCAATCTCATCTCCCACACAGTCCATCCCTCATTGGATTGATCTTTTTGGCAACTCTGCCTTTGCTTGCAACAACCGTATATTGGTGCCTTTCAAGCTTCGAAGTGGTACCAATTTGGCACCGCCGCTACTTCATCGCTGTCCTTCCAGTTCTGGCTTGCTTCGGTGGCAGCTGCATTGGATACGCTCAAATCAAAATCGCTGGGACAAAAAAGCCGACGCTAGCCGGTCTCGCTCTCGCCATCACCATCCTGTTCTGCCTGGAAGTACAGCAGCGAACATGGCGAAGGCTTCAGCTCTCTCCAGTAGCACTGGTAGTCCGCGGAGAGGACTGGCGCACGGCAATTGAGTGGTTGCAACGAGAATCAGAACCCGAGAGTCTGATTCTGCTTGATTCAGGATTGATCGAGGGCCAAAGTTGGATCACACCTCAACTATTCGAGAGCGAAAACACAGCCAAATTGGAATACCTGTGTTTTCCGCTTCATGGTCCCTACCCGCTGGACCGTGAAGTCATTCCTGTCGGTCCAACATTTCAACCAGTAATCCCACTTGCAGACGGTAATAGACCTACCTACATCCTGACCCGAAATACAATCGGAATAGCAAGGCTGCGCGCCGCGACTGAAGAAGTCATGGGATTCGGCAGGGTTGCCATCGTGCTTCCCACCAATCGGACATCCCTGCACACCCAATAACGTACGAACGAACGGTAAAATTGGTAGCTACGGAGATACAAAGTTTCGTACCTGAGTCGTTATGCAGACGCGATTGCCAACGGTGTAAGGTAATGGTGTCGTCTCTTTTTACACCAAACGAAAAGCCTATTGATGCGACCGAAAATTTGCTATTTGTGTTCAATCTGCATGGCGGTCGCCGGCGTTTTCACCGCTACCGTTTCAAGTTACGCAGAGACAGCGATCTCGTACGCAAAGAAAAGAAACTCAGAATCGGTAAAACGTGGATATCGCGTCCTTACCGAAAAAGCGGTTTTGTCGAGCGATTTCAATCAGGAAGTGTTCGATAACGTATGGCAATGTTGGCCTGAGGCACTGCGTGTGAAGGCGGAGGCAGCGAGTGCGGAACAGCGTCGCGAAATGGCGTTCGCGAGATATGGTCTCACCCCCCGACCCGAGGCTCCCGAAAAGCCGCTCCAGTACGTGGTGGACGCTGAGGGAAACTGGACGATGAACTGTTTTTCATGCCATGGTGGATCTGTCTACGGAAAGCCGGTTGCGGGGGCTCCGAACAACCGCTTTGCCCTACAAACGTTGACCGAAGAAATTCGCAAAACGAAATTCAGGCTGGGCAAACCTCTTTCTCGCATGGATGTCGGTTCATTGGTCATACCTTTAGGCACCACGAATGGCACGACCAATGCTGTGGTCTTCGGCATGGGACTGATGAGCCAACGTGATGAGGACCTGAATATCATTGCAGCCGCCCCCAAAAAGTTTGTGCATCACGATATGGATGCACCTGCATGGTGGAACTTTCATAAGAAGCCAAATATTTACATCGATGGCTTCGCTCAGAAAGGACATCGCGGGCTAATGCAATTCATGATGATTCCTGAAAATGGACGTGACTTCTTTATCAATCACGAGGATGACTTCCGGGATGTCTACGCTTACATCTCGTCGTTACGCCCGCCGCAGTATCCAGGTAAGATTGATGCGATCATGGCAGAACAGGGAAGAGTAGTTTTTGAGCAGACATGTGCCGAGTGCCATGGCACCTATGGCAGCACACCTACCTATCCCAATCGGCGCATCCCAATCAATGAGATCGGAACAGATCCAGTGCGATTGACCGCCTTGGAAGTAGAGGGTCGGAAAAAATATGCTCGCAGTTGGTTCGCTCACGCCAACGAGGACGAGGAACAGACGACGGTTGTGGATCCTGATGGATACGTTGCTCCTGCATTGGATGGAATATGGGCATCTGCGCCTTACTTCCATAACGGCAGCGTCCCAACTCTTTGGCACCTGCTCAATCCATCCAAGAGGCCCAACGTATGGCGGCCTGCAAGCGAAGAGTTCGATGACGAGAAAGTCGGGCTGACCACCAAAGTTGAGCAGAAAGTACCCTTCACAGAGCTTGATGCTGCGATTCGCCGCAGCTACTTCGACACAAGCCGATTCGGAAAAAGCAACTCCGGTCACGATTACCCCGCGGAATTGACCGAAACACAAAGGCGAGCTGTGCTGGAATATTTGAAAACGCTTTAACGTTTTGCAGGCGACAATGCGCTCGCAATCCAGTTTGGTTCTGGAGCCCATGGAACTTCACGCGGTCGTCCACCGGAGTGGCCGAAAACAGTGATGATCTTGTCGATCGAAAAGACCTCGACAAGATCCGCCTAAAAATCATTGATGACGGCACTGTGCCAACCGGAACAGTAAGGTCGGGACTAACCTGATCTGTAAGAAACTTAAAGGACTAGATGGCAACATCGAGTACATGAATACCCAGCACTTACTCAAAGCGGCTGACCACCAACACATTCAAGTTACTGACGCCAGGACCACCTATTGCGGCATAAAGCTGCCCCTAGGTTACCGCGAAGAACACACCTTGGGCTGCCGAACGACGAAGACCCTCGGCTGGCTGCGAGCAATGATAACGATAAAACTCAACAGATGCCGCGAACGTTCCCGCAGTTCCACAGCAATGAGGACGACACAGGTGCACCTCACGCCGTGGCCACCAGTACCCTTTTGCATCACCCACTTCGTTCAAGAATCCGATTTTTCTTCTGTAGCTGCATTGCCACCGTCGTCAGAAACTTCGCTAATTTCTGCCGCGTTCCGATCAGAAACAGGGCCCCCTGCAAGGCTAGCATCCTCAGCCAAGCACTCGGTCGCGTCCTCGTCCTCAGACAAGGTCTGATCCGCAGTGTCCTGAGCACCGGTTACGTCAGTGTTCACCAATAATCCTGAGGCTCCACTGCCCACAAGCAGTCCTGTCCCCCGAAAAGCCCAAAGGAAATAAATCGCGCCTGCCAGCATCAGACCGCTACAGAGGTAGAACATCTTGTACTCTACTCCCGTGAATACAGGAGCCAGCACTAAAACGACGAGTGACGCGAGTGTAAGGAACATGAATGAAACACCGTTAGCAGTTCCTAGAAACCTCCCCCGTTCTCCATCGGGTGACAAGCTCTGCAAGAGTGCTTGCAACGGCACGATATAAAAGCCTGCTGAAAAACCAGCGAAGAAAATGAAGACGGAGACGCTCGAGAACAAAACTTCGTAGTATTTGGCCTTCATTCCCAAGACTGGAGGCGTAACGAATGCCAGTAAAAAGAAGAATACTATCAGCCCCAAAGCGCCTAGCGGAATCAAACGTGGCATGATCCTGTGACCGGAAATGAAGCCAGCAACACCACACCCAAGTCCGATGGCAATCCCAAGGACCCCCATTAGCACACTGGCATTTTTACGAGTGATATCCATGATCTCAGTGTATTCAGGCACGATTAACAGGGCAATTCCAGCTAATAGATAGAAGTACCCCCATGCCATCATGACCATCAACAAGCGAGTTTTAGACATCTCCTTGATGGTTTCGATATAGGTACTAAATGGATTGAATTCGAATTTCAGTTGTGCGTTACCGTTTGGTAGGGATGTGAGCAATAGCGAAGCCAACCACCCCAAAACCGCCACCAGTACGAGAGCAATGGTGGGTAAAGACCGCTCACCAAACGGATTCAATACCGCCAGCTTGTATTTGTCTTTTTGCCATTGAGGTGTCGGTGCTTCGTCATCAGTTGCCACTGGCTCGCGATACTGTGCAATATCAAGCACTTCACCTTCTTTATCGCCGGACTTCTCCAGTCTCACCGTGGCATTTTCAAACCCGAGTTCTTTGAGAATCGCAACTTTTTCTTCGCCCTCTCGCAAGGTGCGCACATCATAAGAAAGGGCAAATTCATCCATGCCATTGTTCACTTTTTGATTGGCTAAATCAGGGTCGCGATGTGGGAGCGGACAGTACGCGTCACTTACTACTCCTGCAAGTAATGTGCCGATGATCACCGACAAATTGGTCAGCATATTGATGCTACCGTTGGCGCGGCTAAGATCTGCATCGTCAACCAACTCCGCGATCATGCCGTACTTAGCTGGGCCAAAAAACGCGCTTTGGCATGTCAATGCAATGAGCGCAAACAAAGTCATCCAGAGGTTTTGCACATAAAAACCATATCCGGCAATGAATGCGATCGGAATCTCAACACTCTTGACCCACCAGGTCACTGTTCGCTTGGAGTACCGATCTGAGACCTGACCAGCGAAACCGGAAAGCAAGATAAAAGGAACAGTGAAACAGAAAGTCACAATGCTTGGTCCTGAATCCCCAAGGACCCCGACCCACGCACCATTGATGACCATAAAGATGAGGACAGCCTTCAAAATATTGTCATTCATAGCTCCAAAGAATTGGGCCAAGACAAGGCTGAAAAAACCTCGCTTGAAAAGATTACTTTTCACAATACATCGATCCCAAGGTGCTTTGGTAGAAGTACAGAACGTCGCTAGACGCCTTCACGACAACTCTGGTGCGCATCATATCTGAAAAGAACGCAATCACTAATAACAATTATCAGCCCATGATCACCGTACTTGAGCTTCCTGAACCAGTAGACGGGGCATCTTGACGGACCACGCGGGAAGATCTTCACTGGGTCTCACCCACGTCGATAACGATCAATGGCCTCGGGCAGAGGATAACGAGTTACATCGCCATCATGTTCGCTGGCAGCAATTTCCTTCAGTCGCAAATAGCCTCGGGTGACCAGATTGACGCGATTCTCAACAAATTCAGCATCAAGCTTCTCGGCCCCAAAATCACCTTCCACAGCAATACGCTCAAAACCATCGCATCGGATGAATTGGGAAAGAATGGGATTACAGCGTAGATGACGTTCGGGGCTCGTGTGGAGGGTTTCCGGATCCAATTCTCCAATCACAAATCGAAGATAAAGATCGCTGTCAATGATTGAAGTCACATCAAGACCGCACACATCACAGCGATATCCCTCATCGCACTTCGCCATCAAATGCTCCCAATGATGTTACGGGTGGGGCTCAGAGACACGCAGTGGTGACCTCACGACTGGTCAGGACAATCCCAGTACATCAAACATGCTGTAGAGGCCATTGGGTTTACCCTGCAGCCAACGAGCCGCTGCAAGCGCACCTGATGCGTAACAGTCTCGGTTGCTTGCTGCTACGTTCAACTCAATCCGCTCACCCATCATTCCAAAAACGATCGTGTGTTCCCCAGGGTTGTCACCCACGCGAACAGCGTGATAGCCGATCTCATTTCGTGATCTCTCACCAGTCTCTCCCTCACGACCCTGGACGTGGGCCACCTCTCCATCCATTTTTTCAGCGATCAATTCCCCGAAGCGCAAAGCCGTACCACTCGGTGCGTCTGCCTTGAACCGATGATGTCGTTCAATAATTTCAACATCCAGCCCTCCCGCAACGCCTTTCAAGGTTTCGGTAATCTGCTGCGTTAACTTCATGGTCAAATTCACAGCCATCGACATGCTGGGGGCCCAACAGATAGGAATCGATTTGGATGCTTCTTTTAGCGATTCTTTCTGCAAATCACCTAATCCAGTCGTCGCAACCACCAAGGGAAACTTTCGTTGCAGTGCCTCCCGCAGACAGGCATCCACGGCGGTAGGAAGAGAGAAATCAATCACAGCCTGAGCTGAATCAGGCCAATCGGCACGGAGGGGAACATCGCTTGCGGCAACGCCTGCCAATAAGCCAGCGTCTTGGCCGATGAGAGGATTGTTTTGATGATCGACGGCTGCGATCAATTGGAAGTTGGCGTCATCTGCAGCCAAGGCCACGACGCGTCGTCCCATTCGCCCAGCAGCACCGTGGACGATTAGTTGTATTGGATTGCTCATCCCATGAATTTAGCGGGGAATCGAGTAACAGAGCAGGGTAGGGCGACTGAAAAAGTGCAGACAACCAGCACTTTGATGTACACATCTACTCAACAACATCAAGATCCGCTGCACTGATCAGGATTTTGTATATCAGGAATACAGCTGAATCGTTTTGATAATGTCATCTAGCTCATTCGGCACCGCAACCGCGCGATTTGCATGGCTAGCCTTCTGCACCCCACGGCTTCCCAAAGTATCATTGAACACTTGCTGGTCTGTGGTGTGGTAGGCGACTGTTGCGGTCGGATCTTTCAGTTCATGACCTGTCAAAATGCAAACAACTCGATCGCTGGGTGCAATGACCCCTTCCCGTCGCAACATTCGTGCTCCCGCGACGCTCGCAGCTGATGCAGGCTCACAACCGAAACCACCTGCGCCTACCTTTGATTTTGCATCAAGGATATCCTGATCGTCGACCTGCCGAACCACGCCATCCATGAACTCGAGTGCTCGCAAGCACTTCTTCAGATTCACAGGACGATTGATCTCGATCGCACTTGCAATCGTATCTGCTTTTTTACCCTGACGATCCATTTCATCGTTGTATTGAACAATGGGATCCATATGGACGTTGCCACCATTCCAACGTACACCACGACGTTCATACAACTCGTAAAGCGTGTCCGCACCTGCTGCATTGATGACGGCCAATCTTGGCACCCGATCAATCAGGCCATGTGCTTTCAGCTCCATGAAAGCTTTTCCAAACGCACTGCTGTTGCCAAGATTACCACCTGGAACCACGATCCAATCAGGTACTTCCCACCTCAAAGCCTCAAGCACTCGGAACATGATCGTTTTCTGCCCTTCAAGGCGAAACGGATTCACGCTATTCACCAAGTAGATCCCGAGTTCCTGAGAAACCTGTCTCACCCTGATCATCGCATCGTCAAAATCGCCTGCAATCTGGACGGTCAACGCTCCATAGTCGAGCGCCTGGCTGAGCTTCCCGTATGAAATTTTTCCGCTACCAATGAAAATCACTGCTTTCATCAACTGTGTCGCACTGCAGTACAACGCAAGGGAAGCACTGGTATTACCGGTACTCGCGCAAGCCGCTCTCTTGGCATCCATCATGTTTGCATGAGTGACAGCGGCACACATGCCATTGTCTTTGAAACTACCTGACGGGTTCATCCCCTCGTACTGCAGATGCAAACGACCATGATCCATCCCGACATAATCACCTACCAAGTCGGTTTGCTGCAGCAACGTCTGGCCCTCACCAACAGTGATGAGCTCTTTTTGAGCAGCGAAAGGCAGCAGCTCATGAAAACGCCAAACCCCACTGAAACGAACAGGATTGGTTCGTTCGCTCCACGTTGCTTCGAATTCTTTCAAACTTGACGGGATTGCAGCTCGGTCCCACTGGTAGTCAATATCAAGCAGATCACCGCATTTGTCGCATGAAGTGCGCACACTTCTCGCCTCATAAGTGGCCGCGCACCGCGGATTGATGCAACGTTGAAATGCGAGATCCGATTGAATCGCGTTGTGCTCTTGGGCTGTTTGCAGCATGGCTGTTACGTCAAAATCGCAAAGGAATCGTGGAAACCGGGTTCGGCTCTGTTAAGAAGTAGATCGGCAGTGAGACTCTATCGCTGGATTCGGGTTTGGTCCAAGGTCGAAAATGTGTCGAAGATTGCATCCTAACTGCCGAATTCGACTGGGCATGGTCCCATGAGTATTCTAACGTCCAAACGATTTTCGTCCCCACACCTTTTCCAAAACAACATGCTATGGATGGACCTAAAACCAAGGATGAACCTAGCCCCGAGGGCAATGATTCATCAACAACTGGGGCTACCGAACGAACAGATGCACCGAATTCACTTGCTCGCACAGGAAATCCAACCGACCAATGCTTAGTGCCCCGGTCGCGGCCGATTTTGTTCTTCAGCCTGGCAATCCTTGGCGGTTTCGCTGATCTTTGGTCAAAATCGTTCATTTTCAATTGGCGAGGACTCCCTGGAGATAAGGACATTTGGTGGATCGTTGATGGTTACTTCGGGATAGAAACCGCCGTCAACATTGGCGCAGTGTTTGGCTTAGGGGCCGGAAAAGGCACCATTTTCGCAGCTTTTTCGATCATTGCGGCAATCGGGATCTGCGTCTGGCTGTTTTGGTTCAAAGCAGCCGTTTCACTGTGGCTGACAACCGCTCTAGGTTTGGTTACGGGGGGGATCATCGGCAACTTGTACGATCGTCTCGGCCTATGGTGGCTCGACGAGCCCGGCTACTTCCCCGAGTGGCAAAGTGGCGTACGGGATTGGATACTGTTTCAGATCCCCGGTGTTCCATTTCTAGATCCATGGCCAAATTTCAACATCGCGGATAGCTTGCTGGTCGTTGGTGCAGGAATGCTGCTTTACCAGTCATTTTTCCCGGGCAACCTCGCTGCTTCCGATGAAAAAACTGCGCCGGTCGGCGACAAGAATGGCGCAGAGCCCAACTCCAAGAAAGCTTAAAGCACCGCTCAAATCGACTCGCTGAACAGCGTTCGCTCAGGTGCTGTGGTGTTCACGTACACGACATCAGCTTTCGACGTTTGCGTTACCATCACGAATACAGCCGATTCAGATTTGTTTCGAGTTCTGCCTCAATCTGCACACGAAATTAAGTTGCTGTCGCTCCAGTACAAATTCATCAGCTGGCACGTCGCTAGTTTGATTGAGAAAGCTGGCACATGAAGAACACCAACCACATCAAAGCCCTGACGAAGCAACCCCCTCAAAAGGACTAGCCATGAATAAAGCCACGGGTAGCAATGAAGGCCCGCACTCATGGGCAAACGAAGAACAAGGCCGCTTGTTTGCCATGATCGAAGTAGCTCAGGCAGCTGGTAAACACACGCTTGCCTATTTTGGGCGAGCCGATTTAGCTATCGACGCAAAAGCCGATGCGTCACCGGTGACGGTGGCAGACCGTGAGGCAGAGCAATTGGTACGCCGCGAAATCGGCTCACGTTTCCCAGATGATACGATTCAAGGGGAAGAATTCGCGGAACAGTCCGGTAATTCGCCTTACCGTTGGGTGGTCGACCCCATCGATGGGACAAAGTCTTTTGTCTGTGGAGTCCCACTTTATTCGACACTTCTCGCGTTGGAATTTGAGGGGCAGCCGCTGGCAGGAGTCATCTTCATCCCAGCGATGGGCGAAATGGTCGCTGCCGCGATTGGAAAAGGTTGTTGGCATCAGCAATCCGGGCGAGACGAATGGACTCGCGCGACTGTTTCGAACAAGTCCAAGCTCAGCGAAGCGGTGTTCGTAACCAGCCAAGTGGACTCGTTTGACGCCCGAGATGCAGCGTTGAACTACAAAAAGTTGGAAAAAGAAGCGTGGCTGACACGTAGCTGGGGAGACGGTTACGGCTACTTGATGGTTTCGACAGGACGAGCCGACGTGATGGTCGATCCTGAATGCAATGCATGGGATGTGGCCGCGATTCTTCCTGTCGTGACCGAGGCAGGAGGAAAATTCTCTGATTGGGCAGGAAATACCACAAGTCGCGGAGGGGATGGGGTGGGAACCAACGGGAAATTACACGGGTTGGTCCTATCGGCGCTGCGTTCGGAGCAATAAACCTGCAAATTACGACAAAAATAGGCATAGGGACTCCATTTACAAAGCGAGCCTTCGAAGCGTAAACTGTCGCGTTGCCGGACCACACCACCTCGTCATGGGGTGGATGTTCTTCTGTTCAGTGGTCCAACAGCGGCATCTGCCGCTGATGCCTTGGTCCCCCAGTCTTGTGTTGAATCTTCGTGTTTGAGTCCCTATCTGACGGTCTGCAGTCGGCTTTCAAGAGCTTGTCCGGTAAGGGCAAGTTGACCGAGGGCAATATGCGTGACGGGCTAGAGATTGTCGAAAAGGCAATGCTCGAGGCCGACGTCAGCTATCAAGTGGTTCAGGACTTCATGGCCCAAGTGTCTGAGCGAGCACTGGGCAAGCGGGTACTATTGAGCCTGCGACCAAACGAAGAATTGATCAACATCGTTCATAGCGAACTGGTCTCGATTCTAGGGCCGGTTGACCCTTCTTTGCATTTGAAGAAAGAAGGGCCGACGATCATCATGCTCTGCGGCTTGCAGGGTAGTGGTAAGACAACAACTTGCGGCAAACTCGCTCAGTTGTTGAAAGAAGAGAATATCAAGCCATTGCTTGTTGCGGCTGACCTTCAGCGTCCTGCCGCGATCGATCAACTACATGTGATCGGTGATCAACTGGGCGTACCGGTCTACAGCGACAAAGAAAACAAAAACCCTGTCAAAGTTTGCCAAGCCGGTGTGGCGAAGGCAAAAGCTGAAGACGCGCGGGTTGTCATCCTCGACACCGCAGGACGTCTGGCAATCGACGAAGAGTTGATGGCGGAACTGCAACGCATCGACAAACGCGTCAGCCCCGATCAGGTGTACCTGGTTGTTGACGGCATGACTGGTCAAGATGCGGTCAATAGTGCGGGTGCTTTCAACGAGGCACTCGAGCTCGATGGTGTCATCATGACCAAACTTGACGGGGATGCACGCGGCGGTGCGTTACTGTCGGTCAAGCACGTCACTGGTGTCCCGATCAAATTCATCGGTACAGGTGAGCACTTTGATGCTCTCGAACCCTTCCGGCCTGAGGGGATGGCAGGCCGTATTCTGGATATGGGCGACATCGTTGCTGCGGCACGAGAGGCTCACCGGATCGTCGATGAAAAAGAACGGGAAGAGCTGGAAGCCAAGATGGCGTCGGGTGATTTCACGCTCGATGATTTCAAGACGATGATGGAAAAGGTTGCCAAACCCGGACTGATGGGCAAAATGATGGGCCTAATGCCGGGCATGGGCCAATTCAAGGATGTTCTGGAGAGTGACGAAGCAGCCGGCGGAATCCGCCAAACCATCGGTGCCATCAACAGCATGACGATGGAAGAACGGAAAAACCCAAGACTTATTGATGCACAACGCCGGACACGGATTGCCAATGGTGCAGGGGTTCAAACCCCCGTCGTCACGCAACTGATCAAACAATTTGACGTAATGAAACCTCTCATGCAGGGCATGGCTGGCAAAGGTGCCGGTGACCGCATGAAGATGATGCAGCAACTGCAAGCAAGCGGGGCGATGAATGACCCCAGCATGCAGGGAATGAAGGTCAAGAAGGGAACAGGCAAACGCTTGACTCCCAGTGAAAGAGCCAAGCAGAAAAAAGAACGCGAGAAACTCAAACGCAAAATGAAGCGAAAACGTTAGTCGCGTTTCCAACAAACCAAATTGCCGGGCGTACCGGCATCGACCCGGCATTGAAGATCAAAAAACAGAATTGAGATTCAATCCCAGGAAGTCAGACTGGAAGTTGATTACCAAACCTTTGGAGTGAAAGCCGTATGGCAGTTCGCATTAGAATGAAAAAGATGGGCCGAACCCATCGTCCGTTTTTCCGCGTTTGTGCAATGGACCAACGCAGCCCACGCGATGGACGTGTTATCGAAGAACTGGGAACATACGATCCCATGTGTCCTGAGACAGACGCACGCGTCACGCTCAAAGCTGAACGCATTGATTATTGGCTTAGCGTTGGTGCTCAACCCAGTGACAAAGTGGCAACACTGATCAAGAAGTACGGCACCAATGGCAGCCATTTGGAAGCTCAGCAGGAAGCCGTAGATCGCCTGAGCAAGCGTAAAGACTACACCCCTGCTCCAGCGCCCGCGAAACCAGCCAAGAAGCAGGAAGAGGAACCCAAAGCCGAAGCGGCACCTGAGGCGGAAGAGGCAGCAGCCGAACCCGCAGCAGAAGAAGCTTCGTCAGAGGAAACCGCCAGCGAATGAGACAGGAACGCCTGGTTCGGCGGGATTGGGGGGCTGTCACAACCGATGTTCTGCAGTAGGAACATCATCGTCACAGACTCCGTTGTGTTACTTCACTGATCCAAGCAACTGACCATGCGTTTTGACATCATCACGCTGTTTCCTTCGATCTTCGATGGATACCTGACCCAGGGGCTTCTGGCAAAGGCTATCCAGCGAGATTTGGTCCAAATCAAGCAGCACAACCTGCGAGACTGGGCTCCCGAAACTCCGCACCGACCTGTCGATGACAAACCGTTTGGTGGAGGCCCGGGAATGCTGATACAAGTCGAACCCACAGTCAACTGTGTCGAAGCAGTGGAAGCTATGGATTCGAGACCGGCCAGACGAGTGATACTGACCCCCCAGGGGAAAACACTCAACCAGCCAATGGCAGAAAACTTTGCGACCGATGAGCGATTAATCGTACTTTGTGGTCGTTATGAGGGATTTGACCAGCGGGTTGTCGATATTTTACAGCCCGAGGAGATCAGCATTGGTGATTTCGTCTTGAATGGAGGCGAAGTTGCAGCGATGGTATTGATCGACGCGGTCGTCAGGCTTTTGCCTGGTGTCCTCGGAGATGAACAAAGTAACATTGACGATTCGTTCAGCCGGGGTAATCGGATGCTCGAATTTCCACAATACACAAGACCGAGAGAGTTTCGAGGACATGCCGTGCCTGACGTCCTTCTGGGCGGTGACCACGGGGCGATTGCAAAATGGAGAGCAGAACAAAGCCAACTGCGTACTCTGGAAAGAAGAAGCGATTTGCTAGCCAATGAATACGAAACCTGCGAAATACAAGATACAACCGATACATCGAACCCTAACCGTGAGTAACTAATATGTCCCAAGCCATCATGGAATTGGTCGAAAAGACCTCTCTGAAAGAGAATCCTCCCGAATTCGAAATCGGTGACACCGTCGATGTGCACCTGAAAATTTTGGAAGGTAACAAGGAACGCGTCCAAGTCTTCACCGGAGTCGTGATTGCCCGCAGTGGCAGCGGCAGCCGGGAAATGTTCGCTGTTCGCCGCATCGTGGCTGGCGAGGGTGTGGAGCGTAAGTTCCCAGTTCACAGCCCAAGAATCGAGAAAATCGAAGTCAAGCGTAGTGGGGTCGTCCGACGCGCCAAACTTTACTTCCTTCGTGATCGTGTCGGTAAAGCCGTGCGTCTGAAAGAACGTCGACGCAATTAGACGGAAAAGCCTGGCTGCTCCGGTTCGGATGGCTCGCTTGGGTACAACGGATCTGGCACTCACAGAAAGCCTGAATCGGCAAAACAAATGAACCAACAAAACGGTGAGAAGCATACAATGCTTCTCGCCGTTTTTTGTTGCCTTGGCCAGATCAGGGAAAGCGCATGTGGACGAAGACCGTTTTTCGCTGCCGAGAATTTTACCTAGGCTGTCGCTATGGTCGTATCGATCCCGCAGCCACAGCCGGAGAACGTGGTGAACAAGCTGCCGCACGCATGCTGCGGCAGCAGGGTCTCGTCATCGTCGCTAAAAACGTAGCTGATCGCGGCGGTGAAATTGACCTGATTGCCGTGGATCGAAGTAGCCGCACGGTGGTATTCATTGAAGTCAAGACGCACAGCTCCATCAAACCCGGGCATCCAGCCAAACGTGTTGATCAGAAAAAACAAGGGCGAGTCACGCGGGCTGCAATGAGGTATCTACGACGCAAGCAACTTCTCGGCGTAGCAGCTCGCTTTGACGTGGTTGCCGTCTGGTGGCCCGGTGGATCCCCCACCCCAACAAGAATCGAACACTACCAATCTGCATTCGAAGCGGTGGGTCCGAACCAATTCTACGCCTGACGAGCCAACGCCGAAGGCTAGTGAATATTGATTACTCCTGTTCTACCCGCTTACGAGCGAAGGATCTTGAATTCCATTGGTTGCAAACCCTCTCGCTCTTAACAGGCAGGCATCACAATGCTGGCAGGGACGACCAGCATCACCGGGATCGTAGCAGGAAAGAGTTAATCCATAATCGACCCCCAGTTCCATTCCCCGGGCAATGATTTCAGCTTTCGTGAGATGAATGAGAGGCGTATGTATGTTCAGCTTCTGAGACTCTTCGACCCCGGCTTTCGTTGCCAGGTTTGCCATCTGCTCAAATGCTTGAATGAACTCAGGTCGGCAATCTGGATAGCCACTGTAATCAAGCGAGTTCACGCCAATAAAAATATCTTTGGCATCAACTGTTTCTGCAAACGCCAAGGAAAGTGAAAGGAACACCGTGTTTCGCGCCGGCACATAAGTAACAGGAATGGCTTCACCAATTGACTCCACTGTCTCTGACTTAGGAACATCAATGGCAGCATCTGTGAGCGCCGAACCTCCAAATTGCGCCAAATCAATATCGACAATTCGGTGTGAAGTGGCATCCAACTTTTCTGAAATTAGCTGAGCTCGTTGCAACTCGTACTGGTGGCGTTGACCATAGCGAAATGCAACGGTGTGTGTTTCGAAGCCTTGGTTTCGAGCAATTGCCAAACAGGTCGCGCTATCCAAACCACCCGACAACAGAATGACCGCGCGTTTGAGTGATGACATTTGGTTCCTCACTTTCTCTAGTCTCGTTTCTTCCAGAGCTTGCGACCAATGGAAGGGTTGTAGTTCGTCCAATTGCCATCAGCAGCAACGTCAGCCTCAATCACGCTGGTATAGGAGGCCAATTTCGCATCAAGGTTATCAAGATGATGTAATGCTACGGCTTCCAGAGTGACGGGCAGCTTAGGACTTCCAAACTCAATTTGCCCATGATGACTAACAATCAAGTGTTCCAATTGCAGCCGAAGGTCTCCCGGGAATGTTTGACCTGCGGATTCAAGGGACGCAATTTTCTCTCCCAGCATCTGAACACCGATGACGATATGACCAACCATCTGTCCGCGATCGGTGTAGGAAACTTCACCGCCTGCGGACAATTCTTCGATCTTGCCCAAATCGTGAAGAAAGGCGCCAAACATGAGCAAGTCGACATCTAGCTGCGGATACCTCGGACTGATCAGGCCAGCCAGTTCCATCAGATCCAAGCTGTGCTGCAGTAGTCCCCCTGGATATGCATGGTGATTTGAAACTGCCGCCGCTCCCACGGTCAATTTCGCCATGAAATCATCATCACTCAAATAGGCCTCGCCCAATCGCCGCAAATGAACATTTTTCATTTGCCCCATGAGCTCAGCGAGTCGGGTTCGCAACTCTGCTGACTTCTCAGCGTCAAAACGCTCAAATTCCGATAGATCAACATCTGCTGGATCCAAACGTTCAATATGGGTCACAATCACTTGTAAATTGCCATTGTGAACCTGAGTCCGACCACGACAAAGAACATAGTCACCACGTTCAAAGGAATCGAAGATGCGTTCATCTGCATTCCACAGCATACCCGCGATGACCCCTGTTCGATCTGACAAACGTAGTAAGATGTACTTACCACCCTGACGGTTCACTCGAAGTTGTTTATCGGCAGCTTGGAAAGATTGTTCCAAGTGTTGTCCGTCCGACAGGTCCAGAATGTTGGTACGATTCACGTATAACGACTCAAACAGGGCAGGGCAGGGTGCTGAAAAAGAAACTTGTCTCACACAAAGATGATCGCGACAGCGATGGCTTGGCAAGCCCCATCAATTCCTTTTGGGTCTGCTACCTCCTGCCAACCCGAATCGGAATATCCGAAGCCAAACACAATGGTCAACTCTAGCCAAATTTGACCGCCAAGAGCTTCCAGTAGCCCATCATGAATGCCCAAACCCCGAAATACGACCTCCTGGAACCACCTCAACGAGACGGTGAAATTGGGCGTCTGGGGCCTTACAGAGTATTAGCTCTGATCGGCAAAGGCGGCATGGGACAAGTTTTTCGTGCTGAAGACATGCGTTTGAAGCGTATCGTCGCCTTGAAACTGATGAAACCGAAACTGGCTGCGACACCAACAAGTCGGAAACGTTTCATCGAAGAAGCAAGATCCATGGCTGCAGTGCAGCACGACAATGTCGCCACCATCTTCGAGGTTGGCGTCGAGGGCGGTATCCCATTCATGGCGATGGAATTGCTCGAGGGCGAGTCGTTAAAAGATGCATTTCGTGCGGGTAGAAAGTTCGAAACCGAGCAAATCCTGCGGCTTGGCAAAGAGATTGCCCTGGGTCTGGCCGCGGCTCACGAATGTGGGCTCATTCATCGTGACATCAAACCGGCCAATATTTGGATCCAACAACCCTCCGGTCGAGCAAAAATTCTGGATTTTGGGCTCGCCATTGCTGGCAACAGTTTTGACCCCTTCGTCTCACGCGGAACTCTGGTAGGGAGCCCCGGATTTCTTTCCCCTGAGCAAGCCAGAAACGAAGCGCTCGATGATCGCACGGATCTTTACAGCCTGGGAGCAGTTCTCTTCATGATGTGCAGCGGAGAACTGCCACTGACGTCAGGATCAATTTCCGGACAACTCATCGCCATTATTTGTTACACACCAACATCGCTCACTGACGTAAAACCAGAAACACCTGTCGCTCTTTCGCAGCTGATTGATCAGTTACTGCTTAAAGAGCCCAAGGATCGACCAGCCACTGCAACTGAAGTCGCCAGCCGCCTCAACCAAATGACCGCGGAAAGTAGCGATAAGCACACGATCAATATTGTGATGGATTCTGGCAGCTTGGAAGCATCTGAATCACGCCTATCCAGCGTGACTCCTGGAAACGCTTCAAACACAAGTCGTAGCAGAATCTGGGCGGTGTTCGCCATGATTTTATTGGCCTGCGTCTGTGGTGCAATTTATGGATTCACAAAATTCAGTGGTTTTGAAATTGGCTCGATGGCGAGCCCCCAAACTCCTAAACCAGTTCCACCTAAACAAATCACTGCAGCCTCATTGCGACCATTAACGCTTATCCAGGGAGGTGCCGGTAGCCGCAAGGTAATGAGTGGCCAAGCAGCTCGCTACAAACTACGAATCGCAAACGAATCGACCAGTTCCGCGGATGACCCTCGGGTCACCAATTCAACCGCAAAGGTGGTAGCCCAACTGGTGACCCTGCTAAAACAAACCGATGTGGATCGAGTCGAACGACCAACTTTTCCAAAGAAGATACCACCAACGCAAATCCCTCGGCGCGGCAGTTCACTAGAATTTGAGGTGCAATTCCTGACTGCTAATTTGGTCCCTGGTGAATACGAAGTCGAGTTTCAACTTCAGACTCCTAGCGGTGATGAGATTACGTCTATCACCGACAGTCTCGTGATTCAGGAAGATCTTTCCAAGGCTGATCTTCTCGGGTTCGAAGTGCTGAGAACCCATCGAGGTGAAGGAGCAGATACCTATGTACAAAAAAACAATACAAATGATTTTGGGGGCAACAAACTGATTCAGGGTGCACGCGGCCCAACCCCACCAACCCAGCACATCTATCTTCGTTTTGACCTTTCAAAACTTTCCGAGGACACCAGGCAACTTGACCGTGCGATAGCGTTACTCACCGTGGCTCAGGGCGGGCAGCAGACGCCGACAGCTTTCACCGTGTATGGAATATTGAATGACCTCGAACCAGAATGGCAGGAAACTGGCAAGGGGCATTTAAATTGGGAAACAGCCCCATGCAGGAATGGCATCAGCGGACAAAAATACCTCGGGCGTCTATCTTTTGACAACACCAAGGACCGCTTCAAAAACAAGCCCGATGCTGTCCGTTTTGCAAGTCGCGAATTTGACGACTTTATGCGAAACGCTAAGGGCAAGACAGTCACTGTCGTTTTCATACCGGATTCCAACTCCAACCGGGCAGCGCGTTTCAAATCCAAGGAAGGACAACCCGATGAGTCTCCTGCAATTGCAATCAGATATCTGCAAGCCAAGTCTGGACTTGTAGATCGCAAGTATGAAAAGAAAAACAAGCCCACCGGCAATGAGAAGTGAATTCTTGGTCACTCGACCAGCGTCTTCCCGACGAGCACGGTCTCATACGGCAGAAAAACCCTGAGACAGGATGGAAAAGTCCTTGATTCAGCCAAATTGCCCTCGACTGCGACGTAATGCCCGCTAACGAATAGCTGAACGAATATTCAAGCATCACGAGAGAGTGGTTAAACTGAAGAAATGCCCGATGCCACCCCACCAACACCGCCGCATACCTCCGCTATCACTCTGGTGCGAACCTCTCAGGCGTGGTCGCAAGCCGACAGTGCCGCTGGATTCGTCCTGCGTTATCTCGCTCCGATGCGCCGCCAACTTGCGGTTTTATTGAAATCAACAGAACAGGCAGACGAAGGTCTGAAAATGATCATCGCTCATCTTGTGAGCGCGGGATTCGGTGATCAAGAACATGAACGACTTCGAGATTTTCTGCTCCGAAGCATTCGCTCCGCTGCTCGTAAGCGTCTCAAAGAAATTCCTGAAAACAAACGTCCCGAAATCGATTTTGACCAATTACAAAGTGATTCCAAAGACTGGCTTCGTTATTGGCGTGAAGGACTACTGGAACGAGCTTGGCGAGCTCTAGAGCGAATTGAACATGCGACTCCAAGTCGTCCCCTTTATTCTGTCCTGCACTGCGCCACAGCAAACCCACAGGCAACAGCTAGCATGCTTGTGATTCAAATCGCAACGGAAACAGGTGTGCAAATTGATGAACCCAAGGCCGAGGCAATCTTAACGGAGTCACGTAGCATTTTTGCTCAACTTATTGCTGACGAGGTTTCGGAAACGCTAGAAAACCCGGAATCCGCGGATGTCAGGCAGGAAATCAAAACCTTGGGATTGGGAAAAGCATTTACCGGCATCGTGGCGAGACAATGACACCGAATCAGTCATTAGCTGCAGTGACTAACACAATATCCAAAACAGCCCTAACCCAAGAAAAACCCTCCATCCGCATCCTCAAAATGATGACTAAACTGGCGTCCGGACTGGAACGCAAAGACACCTGAGACGACAATGAATACGGCAAATGTCGTGGATCGACCTAACCGGCCATCTTGCCATGAGCCGGATTCGGGCTGCCCGAGGTTCATCAGGGTACAGTCTCGATCTGAACGCGTTTTCCAATAGCCGGGCTTGTCATTCCCACCCATCACTCCTCACCAATCAGAGCACGTTTGACATGCACAAGTTTGCTAGAAAGCCAATTTTCATGAGCATCATTTTGGCATCAAGTTTCATTTTCGTCTTCCATCCGCAATGGCTCGACGCCGCGCAAAACGATGAAACGCAGGCCCCCACTTCGACGCTTGATTCGGATGGACACCTTGTGCAGTTGAAGCGTGACATCGCTCCCATCCTCCGAAAACATTGTCTGGAATGTCACGGGCCCGATGAAGCAAAAAACGATTTCCGTGTTGACGATCGCGAGATAATGCTCGATTACATCGAGCCCGGTGATGCAGCGGAAAGCACGCTCTATGTAGACTACATGACAACCGATGACGAAGACATGCTCATGCCGCCAAAATCACACGGTGGACCTTGTTCCGTCCAAGAGTTGGCATTGATTCAGGTTTGGATCAATGAAGGAGCAAATTGGCCCGAGGGGGTGACTGTTTCTGATGAAAGTGTACCAGCCAAAGCCGCTCCTCCCGAACCACTTTCTGTTCCCGAACGTGTTTGGTTCGCGCAGGGCTTTCTCCACCCAGCAACGGTTCATTTTCCAATTGCGTTGTTCACATTAGGTGCTGGTTTTGTGGTACTCAGCTTAAAATGGCCTGCACTTGGCAAGCAGATCCCACTGGCTTGCCTGCTCCTGGGCGCTCTCTCTTCCGTTGCTGCCACACTGATGGGGTGGGCATTGGCACCTGAACTTGGTTACGGAAGCAATTGGAGCATCATGGACTGGGGAAAAGAGGTCGATGCTCATCGCTGGAGTGCAGTGGTTGTTACGATCTTTTCCAGCGTGTTTGCAATCATCGCGTTGGTCGCCATAAGAAAGGACAGCGAGAAATTAACCAAGGTATGGAAAATTGGACTTCTTGTCTGTGCTGGCATGGTCGGTGCCGTGGGACACCAAGGCGGTGAAATGAGTTACGGAAAAGACTTCTACCCTCGCGCTCTGAGGATCCTCACAGGTGCTCAAGCAGACCCCGAGCCGACAACATCCGACAGCGACCCAGCCAACGAGAAGACTTCCACAGAATTGAGCAACTCATAGCATCAACAGCAGGATGCAGTGCAATCGCATCCGGAAATAACACAACCAAATGTCTTGCAACAAGGAAGCGGGAACGCCTAACTCTGGACCGTTCTTCGAGTTATTACTTATTACTCAGTTGCTCGTTACTACTGATTCTTTAGGGCAGTAAAACGACGACTGTTATCCCCTAATTCATGCACACGTTGCATGGTCAACCAAGTTCCCTCTTGTGCGGCAGCACCTTCCTTCAATGGTATTCCATCGGCCTCAGCGTAGATTGTGCGAATAATCGAAACCGCACTTGATGCGGCGGGCATGAGTGGGTAATTCTCGCCACGGGTGACCAGCAGCCAAGTGTTTTCCCGAAACCCATTTAAGGTACGTTGGCGAATGAAGTCGGCATTTTTCTTGCGTTGTTCGGGTAACAATTTGTCGTCCTTGCTTAACTTGATTGCAAGTTTCTGCGTTTCACTGAGATCATATGTGACCCAACCATAGGGTGGCATGAAAACCTCAAGTTTACAGTGTGAGGGTGATCCTTTATCGAACATCTGAAGTCCGTAAAGCACTCGAGATGGATAACCAATCTCGCGAGCAAACGTACCACATAGTCCGTGATAATCGCTACAGTGTCCTCGTCGGTGGATTAAACCGTGAGCCGGATCTGCGGTCAGCGAAGCATTCGTAGAGTCATAAGTCAAATTCTCATCCACCCATTCGATTGCCTTCATGAATTGCTTCGACTTGGCGTCGGAAACGGACTGAATCTGCTCCACAATCTCGGTGTAGTTCTTCGCGCGCTCGGAACGCACATCGGGAGTCTGAAACAAATCGAATGACTTCGGCCACGAGGCTGTGTTGGCAACTTTCGAATAGTCAACGCCCCAATCGAGTTGCGCGATCTCAGCGGTGAATGTGTGACGTATTTCCAACGGACCATCGGGCGAATCGATTTCAAAATAGGCAAACTCGTTGCCAAAAGTAGGCTCACGTGTGAATTGCGGTTGATGTTCTCGCGGAAAAGTATGGAACTTTCGATCCCACACCATCTGATTTTTGGTCGAGGGTGACAGCGGTACCCAAACACGCAATTGCTTTGTCTTTGCAGGTGCCTTGAGGGCGACCCTGAAATCCACCTTGAATTTGGCAATGGCTGTTCTTGCAGGGTCTGCTTCTGCCGCGGTCTGTCGAACCTTTCGCTCATCCTCTTCCCCGGCCATCAGGTTGGAAGTCAAGCTCACGAAAGATCCAACCACGAAAACAAAACCAACCAAATATTTGAAAAACATCATAGAAAAATCTCGGAAACAAATTCGGTACGATTGCCGGATCTTAACGGAAATACACATTGTCGGGTATTCTGTGTGGACAAGCTCATTGTAGGAAGGATCAAAGTTGCACCGATCGCAACACAACCATTCCTATATGCCGATGATAGTTGACGAACTACATTCTTTTGAGACCCTCTCTCCCTAAACGGATTGTCCGGTGAAGTCAAAGCAAGCAGCGAGCCAGAAGCAAACCTCCGAGAATTTTGAAGAGTTGCCTGCAGATCGATTCATCAATCGGGAACTGAGTTGGCTCGAATTCAACGAACGCGTACTCGACCAAGCTGCTGATCCGTCATTACCTCTTCTTGAAAGAGCAAAATTTCTGGCCATCAGCAGTTCGAATCTTGACGAATTCATGATGGTGCGGGTGGGCAGTTTGCAGATGCAATACCGACGAAACAGCATGGTACGAGATGCCTCAGGTTTGACGGTGGGCGAGCAGTTAATTGCCGTAGCACACCGGTGTGAAGTTTTCACGAACCGTCAGTACAACATACTGTCTAACTCCCTAGAACCATTACTGGCCGAAAATAACATCCACCGGATCGATTTAACCGATTGCTCCGATCGCTGCCAAGACACTGCTGAACGTCGTTTTAGAAACGACGTTCTCGCGGTCATCTCCCCGCAAGCCATATTTGAAGAACGCCCATTTCCTCTGCTACAAGGCTTAGGAGTACATCTTTGCATTCGCTTAAAAGCCGATAAAAGATCTGGTGATGATCCCGATGCAAGTCCATGGGATTTCGCCGTCATCCCACTAGGTAGAACCGTACCACGCGTCGTGCTAATGCCTTCCGACAGAGGACACTCATACGTGTTACTGGAGGATCTCATCAGACACTTCATCAGTGATTTCTTTCCCGGTCGTGAAATAGTTGAGTGCATTGCGTTTCGCATCACTCGAAATGCTGACATCGAGTTGCAGGAAGACGCCGCTGCTGACCTGATGGTCGGCATGGAAGAAGTCTTAGAGAGTCGGCGTCAATCCCGTGTAACGCGACTTGAATACAGTCGGGATACAAGTGATGCAATGCTTGCCTTCCTTTCAGAAAAGATGCAGGTTCGGGGTCAGGACTTGTACCCGATTTCCGGACCATTGGACCTCAGCTATCTTTTCACCCTCTATGGCCTAGAGGGCTTCGATGCACTACGAAATGATGCTTGGCCACCCCAACGTATCCCGAGGATTGATCCCTCCGAAAACATGTTTTCATCGATCAGCCGTGGAGACATCCTACTGCTGCACCCTTACGAGAGTTTTGATCCTGTAGTGCGTCTAATCGAAGAGGCGGCAATCGACCCAGATGTTCTGGCGATCAAACAGGTGTTGTATCGCACTAGCCGCAACAGCCCAATCATTTCAGCTCTGAAACGCGCTGCAGAAAACGGGAAATATGTTTCGGTCATTGTCGAATTGAAAGCGAGGTTTGACGAAGCCCGAAATATCGAATGGGCTCGAGAAATGGAACAGTCTGGAGTTCAGGTCATTTACGGGATCCGTGGGCTCAAAACCCATGCCAAAATCTGCATCATTGTTCGTCGTGAGCCACAAGGCATCGTCCGTTACATGCACTTTGGAACGGGTAACTACAACGAAGTGACAGCCACGATTTATGGTGATGTTTCATTGCTAACATGCAACGAAGAACTCGGTTCCGACGCCTCCGCCTTTTTCAATGCTGTGACAGGAGCCAGCCAGCCACAAAAACTCAGGCATCTGGACAGCGCACCGACCACGCTACGCAAAAGAATCATCGACCTTATCAATGCAGAAACACAACGCTGCATCGAGGGACAAGGGGCAGAAATATTCGCAAAAATCAACGCATTGGTCGACACAGAAGTAATTGATGCTTTGTACCGTGCCAGTCGAGCCGGCGTAAGAATCCATCTCAATGTCCGTGGTGTGTGCTGCCTACGCCCAGGCGTTCCGGGACTGAGCGAAACCATTCGTGTGAATTCCATCGTGGACCGCTTTCTTGAGCATGCAAGAATCATGCATTTCCGACATGGTGGAGATTCAGAACTTTTTATCAGCAGTGCGGACTGGATGCCACGCAATCTTGATCGACGAGTTGAGATCATGGTTCCCGTCGATGACACCGACTGCCGCGAAAAAGTGATGAACTCGCTTCTCACTTACTTTCAGGACAACTGCAATTCATGGGAAATGCAGGCTGACGGTTCCTACATTCGAAGTCAACCGAAGAAACTGGCAGTCAGGGCGCAGAAACGGCTTTACGAACACGCTTGCAAAGCGACCGAGCAAATAAGCCAACAACGCAGAACCACATTCGAGACACACGAGCCACCAGATCACCGATAAGATAATATGGATCACTATCAAACCCGTGATCTTTCAAATGTCCTTTATCAAGATGTTGCTGCAATGGCTTTGAAACACCAGAACAGATGAAAGCTTTTGTATTGGAACACGACACATTCAACAGCCAACACTGATTTACAGAATTGCACCTGGTCGATAGCCAGCAGCTTCTGGATATCGATCTGTCAGGCAATTGATTTTCTGTAGCACATTTTGAATTTGGACCGAAGCATTACCAATGAACTGACTGGGGTGACCAATGGCCTCCCGTAGATTCTCAACATCCATTGGAATCCGCGCGTCAGCTGACAACCGCTCGATCAAATCATTGTCATCAGTCCCGGACTCACGCATGTCCAGTGCGGCAGCAACGGCATGTTCTTTGATGGCTTCATGAGCTGCCTCGCGCCCCACACCGGCCTTCACAGCAGCGACCAATATTTTGGTCGTTGCAAGAAATGGCAAGTACCGCCGCAACTCACGATCAATGACTGCTGGATACGCACCGAAGTCCATCAGCACCGTCAAAAATGTTTCCAACTGCCCATCAATAGCGAGGAATGCGTCGGGGACGGCGACCCGTCGGACCACGCTACAACTGACATCTCCCTCGTTCCATTGATCACCAACAAGTCCGCCAATCATGTTGAGGTAGCCACGCAGAATCACGCTGAACCCATCAATGCGTTCAGCAGATCTCGCATTCATCTTGTGGGGCATCGCCGATGAGCCGACCTGTCCGGGTTTGAAGCCCTCGGTGGCGAGTTCAGCCCCAGCCATCAAACGTAAGGTACGAGCAAAGTTCGCAGGGCCAGACGACAATTGTGCCAATGCGGATACAACGTCAAAATCCAAGGACCTCGGATAGACCTGACCAACAGAATCGAAACAACTTTGAAAGCCCAGATTTTTCGCAATGCGCAGATCAAGTTGTTCGAGCTTTGACGCATCTCCCTGAAAAAGATCCAACATATCTTGCTGCGTGCCTACAGGTCCTTTGATGCCTCGCAAAGGAATCCGAGCCAACAGTTCCTCCAGACGCTGAACCGCAACAAGAATTTCCTCGGCAATGTTGGTAAAACGCTTACCGATCGTCGTAACTTGGGCAGGTACATTGTGACTACGACCAGCAATCGCCAATTCTGCTGTTTCAGCGGCGCGTTCAGCAATTAGCCCCAACGCCGCGACGCTGCGATCCCGCACCAGCGTCAGCGCAGAACGAATTTGCAATTGCTCAACATTTTCTGTTAAATCACGTGAGGTCATGCCCTTGTGAATGTGCTCATGACCTGCGAGCGCATTGAACTCCTCGATTCGAGCCTTCACATCATGTTTCGTAATACGCTCTCGAGCATCAATTGAGGGCAAATCAACTGATCCGATAACGTCGCGATAATCATCCAGAACTTGCTGATCGACCGTGACCCCCAAATCGTTCTGGGCCTCCAAAACAGCCAGCCAGAACTCGCGCTCTAACACGACCTTGCCAGATGGTGTCCAAATGTCGACCATGTCTGCACTGGCGTACCGTGACGCGAGAATATTTGGAAGATCGCGTGACACGACAAACTCCTGAAAATCGTTGTTGGGAATAGAGACGAGCGAGAAACCAGAATGTAATTTCCGACTGCAGAAGTGAGTAGGCGGTGTTCACGCACCCCATCGGAAGTCCCGAAAATGAAAAAACGGCCACTTTGGAGCCATAAATCTTCTTTTTTTCACCATGGAACCGGCATCAAACGCCCACAAACTGCCGACAGTAGACGTAGAGGGTGGCATTCGTCACTAGGACAGTGGGGCCCCCCTAAACGGGAATTTCTCACTGTGAAGGGTTCCTTCAGCCACTTAAAAGCTACTGAAATGGCTTTCAAGAGCCCCTCGGTTTTGGGGTCATGCCTACCTCGGTGGATTGCCATTCGGCGGTATTTCGGGCTAAAACGAAGGTTAATTAATCTGAAGCGAGGCCCGATCGCTGATTTTGAATCGCGTGTATTTTCTTATTTTGTCGGATTTTGAATGTACAACCTCGTTAGTTCCTTGCCTCGGATCAAAGCCGTCAGCAAAACTATTCAAAGACGGTTCATCTTCAAACTGGTGTTTTTGATCGGTTTTTGTGTTGCTGGCATTCAGGTGCATTCGCAAGAAGTACCAACAACCGAATCCTATAAATCAGCAATTGAGTTGCTGCCAGATTCTGTTGCAGGGATGGTGCGAATTCCCAACCTACCAAGATTTTGTGAAGCTTGGAAAAATACTTCCCTTGGCAAGCTGGTTGACGATGAAGCGATGCAACCCTTCATCGAAGCGCAACGCGAACGAGCGAAGAATTACCTCGAAGCCTTTGACAACAAGGTTGGTGTTCGTCCCGAGGACCTCTACGAGATGGCTTCTGGCGAGTTGGTTATTAGTTGGCTGCCCTTCCCGAATGATAAACGGCGTCCCTTTGCACTCTGCGTGATTGCTGATGTACGAGGCAAAGCGGTACAAGCAAAAACGGCAATCGACAAAATTGACGAAGACCTAAAAGTTGCTGGCTGGACTCGAAAAGATATTCAACATCAGGATCAGATGGTTCGGATTTATAACACCGAACCCAAACCTGGCCAGCTCAAGGTTGAGCAGATCGTGATTGCGCTTGACGAAACACGTCTAGTTGCTGCTGACCGCGATCTCGTCGTGACAGACCTGCTTGATACCATTGCTGGTGATAGTGACGGTGAGCCAATCGTCAAGCTTGAAGAATTTCAAAACGTGCTCAAGAAGTCCAGTCAGGCCATTTTGGAACCAGTGAGGAGCGGTGGTGGCACCATTGCAATGGAATGGTTCGCGAGACCATTTCAAATGGCAAGAATACTCAGGGAGTCACTAGCGGTAGATCGTGGCAATCAAGTCGACGTCGTCAAGCTCCTTGAAAATCAGGGGTTCGACGCCATCAAAGCAGCAGGCGGCATCGTTGCCCTCTCAGGTGAGAAGTATCAATTGCTTCACCGAGGATCTATTTTGGCCCCAGCAGTGACAGACAAACCCAGCAAGTACAAACTGGCGGCGAAAATGCTGCAGTTTGAAAATGCTCCACTCGCTCCTATTCCGACTTGGGTGCACTCTGATGCTGCTAGTTTCAGTCGGATCAATCTTCGATTTGAAGAGATATTCTGGGCCTCCGAAACGCTGTTGAATGAAGCATTTGGAGACGACATTTTCAAAGATATCATCGAAGGCATTCGCGATGATGAAGATGGCCCACAAATCGATATAGCAAAGAACGTGTTACCAAATCTTGATGACCAGTTGATTTTGGTTACCGACAATACTCTTCCCTCAGAGCTTAATTCCGAACGAATGTTGATCGCGATCCGAATCTCGGACGCAGAAGCGATCGGCAACGCAATCAGGAAGGCGATGGTAGCTGAACCTGATGCGAGTATTATGGACGCGGTTCCAGATGTTGAGATCTGGCGTGTTCAACGAGGTGGTGATGACGACCAGCTTGATGAAGATTTGTTCGGAGACTTGGACATTGGTTTAGGGGACGAAGAAATCGAAGAAAGCCCACCCTTACTCGACCATTGGGCGATCGCGATGATCGACAAGGGAACAAATTCAGATGCGCCATATTTGATGTTCTCCAATGACCCTGATCTATTAGTTTCAACAGCGACTCGAATTCGCTCAGGTGATAAGGTCGGTCTGGGTGATGAGCCAGAAATCAAGGCGATTGTGACCTCCCTAAGAGAACTCGGTTGCAACTCATCGGCGCTCGATCGAGTGGTCCGCACCAAGCTATCGCTTCGAGCGAAGTACAACCTTTTACGTGAGGGGAAACTCAAGGACAGCGACTCTGTCCTATCCTCGTTCTATCGCCGATTTCTTGAAGACCAAGATGCTGACACAGAAGAGGCTATCAATGCTGCCGACCTGCCACCCCTGAGCGTTATCGAAAAGTATCTTCCTAGCGGCGGCGGCTATTCGCAGACAACTGAAGATGGTTGGTCTCTGACAGGTTTCTTGCTGAATCAGTGATAGTCAAAGCCAGGCCCAGCATGCTCGCCTTGCAGCAGGCATACTGTCCTCCGGCTTGGAAAAACGAAACAGGGATTTGCCGTGTCACGGATTGCTATTCAGGCTTGACCAAGGGCGACGCGCATTGCCTCTCGGACAACCGGCAGCACTCGACCTTGAACTTCATCGAGTGTGCCCTCGACGAAGGCGCCTGCGGCGGCTTTGTGCCCTCCACCACCAAATTGCTGGGCAACTTCGTTACAGTCCATCTCTCCTTGACTGCGAAAGCTAAGTTTAAAGCCTCCTCGCAGCTGCCCCACAAAAATCACGGCTGCCTGAGCCCCTTTGACCTTGAGCGTCAGATTGATGGCATCCTCCGTATCGTTCGGCGCGGCTCCCATCGCCTCAAAATCCTCTTTCTCGACATAGGTGTGCATAAGAGTGCCATCGATTTCCGCTTTGGTCCGAGATAAAACTAGACCCCGCAGGCGTACGCGTCCGAGAGAATCACGCTCATACAGATCCCCATACACCTCACAGGGAACCACGCCGGCATCAATCAGTCGTGCAATTGTGCGATAAGTCTCCGCCGTTACGCTACCAAAACGGAACCAACCGGTGTCAGTTGCGATAGCAGTGAACAATGGCACGGACATGGAACGCGTTAAGGGTACACCGAGAGCATCGGCAGCCTGCACTACCAAGTGCCCAGTGGCCTCTGCTTGGTAGTCTTTATACATCGTAGCATTAAGATCATCTTCGCCGACGTGATGATCAATCACAATCTTGTCCGCACGGGACGAGCGTATTACGTCCCCCATGTCACCTAGCTGAGCCCACGCACTGGTATCCAGAATCATGAGACAGTCGGTAGCGATGTCTTCAGGGTCAACATCGTCGCCCAACACCTCGATATTACCGGCAGGATCGAGAAATTGCAGTGCTTCAGGTGTCCTGTGCGCATTAATGATACGCACCGTTTTCCCAACAGTACGCAAGACCTCCGCCATCCCCAACTCGCTGCCCAAAGCATCACAATCGGGTCGAATATGACTCACCAGAACAAAGCTGTTGTAGTAGCTGATCTGATCTTTGAATGCTTTCCAATTAACGCCCATTTTGATCCTTAAAACTGATGAATCGCAGAATACCTAGGATAATAACCTGCGAATCTCTGCGATGTCTTGATGTACCTGCACTACCAGCGCTTCGGGTGACTCAAATTTGACAACGTCCCGAACATGATGCAGGAAGTCGATCTGCACACTCTGACCATAGAGATCACCATCATAATCCAGAGCGTGGACTTCAACTTTCGAATCACCGCTTGATTCAAAAGTCGGATTCGGGCCAACATGAATGGCAGCGGCATGTTTCCCCTCACTGGTATTGAGAAATCCAGCATAAACTCCGGGCCCTGGAAGCACTAACTCGATGCCTGACAGATTCGCAGTAGGAAAACCTATTTCCCGACCACGCTGGTCACCAATCGTCACAGTACCACTGACCTTATGAGGATGCCCCAACAATGCGGCTGCCTCACCAACGTCTCCTTGGACAAGCAGCGTTCGAATTCGTGTGCTGCTGATCATTTGAGGACCAATATGCATCGGCTCAACAATTTGCAGTTGGATACTCGCCTGACCACATAAGTCAGTAAGAACCTCGATATTACCACCGCGGTCGCGCCCGAAGAAGAAGTTCGGTCCTTCGATCATCGCCTTTGCTTGAAGCCGCTGTTGCACGAGCGAGGAAAAGAACTGCTTCGCTGTCAGGTTTAGAAATTGACGACTTGTTTTACACACGACCAACGCATCAATTCCCAGCTGATCCATTAATTCAGCTCGCGTCGCAATTTCAGTTAGTCGCTTGGGTGCAAGTTCCGGCCGCAGAATAGTTACAGGATGAGGATCAAGCACGATTGCTATCGCAGGACCACCTAACTGATCCGCAAGGTTCCTAACTTGGGCTAACAGTGCCGCATGACCACGATGCACTCCGTCGAAATTCCCGATCGTGATCACGCCACCCTGAATGCTGCTCAAGTCACCATCAGAATCTCCAGTGTGTCGATCAATCTGTGAGTCTAGATCCGCTAGGTGCGGCCCCCCCTCAAAATCATGAGGCCAAACATTTTGGAGAGAAAATATGGCGGTCACGATGATCAAAGCAGAGCAGGGCAGGGGACTGTGTTCAGGGATTATGCACTACAGCGACGAAACTTCGTAGGGCTGCCATGAATAAGATTCCCAACCTCAGAGTATGGCTGATCCGTCATCCACGGGTTAAGACAAGCGAATTTAAGTCTTCTGCGCTGAGGATATCCCCAATAATTGCGGGCAGTCGCTGATGAACCAGAAGTGGCACCCGCGAATTTCAGCGAACTCAGCTGGTTGCTAATTTGACGGCTTGCGGCAAACAACCGCAGATTTCAACCGCAGTCATTCCAGCTTGGCCATGCTGCTGTGCAGCAAAATCTCCGGCAAGGCCATGCACCCAGACCGCAAGTCTTGCGGCATCCCATGCCGCAAGACGTTGTGAAAGAAACGATGTAAGGACACCCGTCAGCACATCACCGCTGCCCGCTGTGGCCATACCAGGATTGCCGGTTGAGTTCTGCCAGGACAAACCGCGGGGGCCAATCACAATCGTTGGCCCGCCTTTAACCACTATGAATAGATCATGGTCATCACATAACTGGGTAGCGACTGATATCTGTCTCTCGCGATCGCTTGCAGCAACCCCAGTCAAACGAGCCAACTCGCCCGGATGTGGCGTGAGTATGAGTGGGGCAGCTTGTTCTCGAGCCGCTATTTGCGGTTTCCAAACCGCTCCACCCAACCAAGACAAAGCATTGATTGCATCAGCATCGAAAACGCAAGGGCCTTGCCAGGTCAGTAGTCGCTCAACGATTCGAACAGAGCCCGAACACGTCGTCATACCAGGCCCACAGCCAATCGCCGAAGCAGTTGGCAGAATCGAATTCAAATTTACTGATGCTTCTAGGGCAAAGCGTCCCTGCTGATCATCTGACAATGGAAGTGTCATGATACAGGGATGAAAGGATGCGACGCTCTCAAGGCAGCGATCAGGAATCACAGCGGTCACAAGTCCTGCCCCAACCCGCAACGACGCAATCGCAGAGAGCGCAATCGAGCCACTCATTCCGCGTGACCCTCCCAAAAGCAGGGCACGCCCGAAATTGCCTTTGTGTGCGGCAGCCTTCCGCGTTGGCAAACGTACCGGAGGGTCCAACGTCATTCCAATTCCCCCAAAGACAAGTCTGGCAGTGCAGCCCTTATTAAGTTGCAGTCCGTTGCAGGTTTTTGACAAGCTGATGAACGACAATCCCAGCCATGTACCCGCCTTTGAAACCAGCATCGATATTTACCGCAGCCACATTTGCAGTACAGGTGCTCAACATCCCCATCAATGGTGTCAGTCCACCAAGGCTGGCACCGTACCCAACACTCGTAGGTACCGCGAAGACAGGAACAGCCAAATGCCCTGCCACAACTGCAGGTAGTGCCCCTTCCATGCCTGCCACAACGACGACCGCTGAGGCAGATTTCAGGTTCGGAATAGCAGCGGCGAGACGTTGTGGCCCCGCTACACCGATATCGTCGAATCGCTGAAAATCGATTCCCATCCAAGCCAAGGTTTCGATTGCTTCCTCTGCCACAGCAAGATCCGTACTGCCTGCTGTAATGACGGCGGCATGAAAGGTCTGGTCCAACTGGTCCGGAGCCAGCGGCTTTGCGGCCCCAAGTTCTGTGGTCGAGACCCGCAAGGTGCGGGCAACGGGATTATGGTGCGTATGTGTGAATGACTGACGGACCTGAAAAGCAACTCCGCTGTCGATTCTGGTGATAAATGCCGACTGCCCTCGGTCCAATTGCGTTTGGATGATCCGAGTGACCAGTTCAGCAGATTTTCCTTCTCCAAAAATCACCTCACCAAATCCACATCGGACCGCTCGCCCAAGATCGACGGTTGCCCCATCAATCCGATGGGTCTGGTCATCAACAGGTTCAGAATCTGAGTTTTTCAATGTTTCGAAGTGTTTTATCAATTCTTGGCGGGATTCATCATCATTCATGGCTCTTGCGACGAGTTCCAGCAGGGCAGGGGAGAGCTGATTCATTGGGCGGGTTGCAGTAAAGAGGAATCAGATTTCAAATTAGCGGTGCAGACTAGGGTAGTCCATCATTAAATCGCGGATGATATCGTAATGAAAAGTTGTGTACTTGCTTACTCCGGTGGCCTTGATACGTCGGTAATTCTCGGTTGGCTCCAAGATCAGGGCTATGAAGTCCATGCAGTTTACGTGGATCTGGGACAGCCGTGCGAAGATCGTGAAGAAATCATGCAAAAGGCCCGCAATGGTGGGGCAGTTTCCTCACGATTGATCGACGCTCGTGAGGAAATGTGCCGTGATTTCGCCTTTCCGGTACTCGCGTGGCAGGCTAAGTATGAACAAATCTACCTCCTCGGTACATCGATCGCCCGTCCGCTGATCAGCAAAATCTGCCTTCAAGTGGCCCGAGAAGTAGGTGCCACTGCCTACGCCCATGGAGCAACCGGAAAAGGGAATGACCAATGCCGGTTCCAACTAGCAGCGGAAGCATTGGACCCCAACGTACAGATGATTGCTCCATGGCGGATCAAGGAATTCCGTGACGCGTTTCCTGGTCGCACCGAATTAATTGCCTATTGCGAGAGCAAAAATATCCCTGTCAAAGCTTCGACGGCGAAGCCCTACAGCAGCGATGAGAACGTGCTGCACATCAGCTACGAAGCTGGACAACTCGAAGAATTAGACGTCAACGGAGTGGAAATGGTCGACTTCGGTATGGGAGTTAGTCCGCAGGAAGCACCCGATGTGGCCGAGAAGGTGACAATCCAATTCGACTCAGGAATCCCTGTCGCCCTAAATGGCCAAAGGGTCACAGCGTTGGAAATGGTTGAGCAACTCAACCAGATCGCTGGTCGCAATGGCGTAGGACGAATTGACATGGTTGAGAATCGCTTTGTAGGCATGAAGAGCCGCGGTGTTTATGAATCCCCGGGAATGACCGTGCTTTACGACGCACTGATGTATGTCGAACAGCTCACAATGGATCGTGATCTCATGCACTTGAGAGACAGACTTGCTCCTGAAGTTGCCGAAATGGTTTACTACGGCTTCTGGTACACCCCAAAAATGGATGCACTGCTCTCCTTCATTCAAGAGGCCCAAAAAACAACCAGCGGTGAAGTCACGCTGAAACTCTACAAAGGGAATATCAGCGTTGATTCCAGAAGCAGCCCCAATAGCCTGTACGATGCAGAAATTGCCACTATGGAAGGTGGCGGCTCTTACAATCAAGATGATGCGGAAGGGTTTTTACGGATTCAAGGACTGCCCAGTCGAGTGCAAGGTAGTGTTCGACCACGCCAGTACTAGCCGCTTTTCGGCATCAGTTTTACCGCATCACCTTTGCCACTAGCGTGAAGGTGATCGATAAGAAGATGCCACAACAGAGATCACGGCCTCATGAGTTTCCCGATTCGACATCCTTTACGGTATGTCGGCAGAGACTCAGTCAAAGACGTCACTGGGCAAACGCTCGCCACCATTTGCAGTGATCACCGCCCTAATCACAAGCGGATCAGCAGAACCAGACATAAACCGCGTCTTCTCATCGATGGTTGCAAAGGCGAATCCGTCTTCAAGGACACCACCGAGTTCACCGTAGCCGCTTGTCCGCAGAGTGTTGACATTGATGTCGACTGGCTCCATCCAAGACAACGCTTCTTTACCAATAGGCCGGGACTCGACCAAGAGCAATGTCTGCCCAGCATCGTCGCGTATTTGGTCAGAGGACAAGGGTCCTGTACTCGGAAACAATGTGCCCGACCCTGTGATTAGAACATAGTCTGAATGAGAACCAAAATTTCCAAACGGTCCCTGTTTCTGCTTCTCATTCTGGAAAACCGCTGGAATCCTATAAGCCAACATCATGTTCGATTCTGAATTCCAAGGCTTATCAAAGTCGTATTGGTCATACAGAGCATTCTCGTTCAGATAGGGCAAAATCAAAACTCGCCATGAATGGGTATTTTTTCCCACTGTCACCACCGGAGGCGGATACGTCGCATGATCACGTGCATAAGCATTGAGAGCGGCCGCAATTTGTCGCAAGTTCGCAACTGACTCGGAGCGAACACGATTGGTGGCCATCCGTTGAACCGTATCCCCACCAGTTCGAATGAGTAGGAAACCAAGACAAATCAGAATCACAACGAAAAATCCGATACTAAGAAACATCGGCAAAGAGTACTTTCGACTCCTCCCCGCAATCTCTTCCCCCGAAGATTCAAAATCTGGCACCTGAATCTCCTTGCCACATGTCACACATCTCCCTGCGTGACCGCTGTAACAATCATCAACCTGCGTCGAGGTATGACAATGTGGACAGGTAAATAGAAAGGGCATGATCAGAACCGAAGCAGAGGCGATTGGAATTGGCAGGGACTGCTGGCGGATTCCGCAACGCAACGCTGAAAGACCACACAGCAAGACACCTCGCCAGCTAAAGTCTAACAAGTGAAACTGAGCTTGCCAAAACTCATCAATACAGATCCACCGCTCATTCCTCCCATCTTTCCACACGCCGAGCTAACAAATGCGAGTTGTTTTACAACGAGTCACCTCCGCAAGTGTCACCGTCGACCAACACACGATCGGTCAAATCAGTCACGGACTACTTATCCTGACAGGAATCGCGGAGGGAGATACAACCGCTGAAGCTGATTGGCTGGCAAACAAGACAGCCGAGCTGAGGATCTTTGAAGACGCGAATGGCAAGATGAACCACTCGCTGCTTCAGACAGGTGGATCAGCACTCGTTGTAAGCCAATTCACATTATTGGCCAACTGCCAAAAAGGGCGTCGCCCGGCATTTACAGATGCAGCACCGCCTGATCAAGCCGAACAACTTTATGAATACTATGCCGAGGCACTGCGGTCAAAAGGGATAAGGGTAGAGCAGGGCAGTTTCGGTGCAGACATGAAGGTTGCTCTCACCAACGATGGCCCTGTAACCATCGTCATCGATCGAGAACCATAAACTGCAAAACATACGCGTGGAGACCGTTTCCAGCCAACGGTGCAAAAAACTCAACGCCGAACTTAACGCCAAGGCATCCACTTCTCAAAATCAATCCCTTGTCTTGGTTGAGCAATATAGGTCTGCTCCTGACGCGTGCGATGCCGAATGCGATCAACGACTCCACGATCCCCCCAGGCAAGCCACAGTAAGATAAACAGCTTGCCATAGACGGAGAGATTTCCAAGCTTGCTCTTACTGAAAAATTTTAATGCCGTACCAAATGACTTCTTCAATCGAAAGCCGTGACTCATGTCAACGCTCCAGATCTCGTCCATGCTCAAATGCACAGTAAAGCCAAGCACGACAGCGAGACTCTTGTAGATACGAACAGCCTCACTTTGACATGGCATCAACAAATATGCCAACAAACCAGCGGATGCCGCAGCTGGAATGCTGTGCCACATCCCACGGTGTACCGTATATCGCTTGAAGAACTCGATGGCTACAAATCTGATTCCGAGGTAAAGCAACATCGCCGCCAGTGCCATGCCCTCATGTGAAAAACCAAGATCCTTGAAACGCTCGATCATCAAGATAGGCACAATCGCTGCGACAAACATGCTTGTCTCTCGTAGCGGAACCCCAGAATCACTATCCAAATCCGGCAGCATACCGCTGACCGCACACAAACCACCCGCAAGCATGCCGTTCTCAATGGACATTGACTGCGTAGCAATTCCCCAATAGCCGTAACCGATGCCGACCAAGGTACTTCCGGTAATGTGCGACTTGAAATCGGCCAAGGAAAGTTCGAGATGAGAGGATCGATACCAAAGACTGTCAAAACAAAAAATCAGCAGCAAATGCAGGACAACTCTCTCTTTTCATATAAAAAGTTTGCACTTCACGCCAAGCCGAATTGGCATCAAAGTCTCGCGATTGCCCTACGAATGATGCCGCACTCTCGCTATAGTCCGATGGTCGTTGGGCATGAGGCTATTGCTTGCATTTAAAACGCCCTTCCCTCAATTCCAGCTCCTTTCTTGCACGGACGCGATTAATGGAGACCTATGACATCATCATGCTCGTCGTCATCGTTGGAGCGACCTTATTTGGTGCGATCAAGGGTTTTGCCTGGCAACTAGCTTCCATCGCTTCAATCGTGATTAGCTACGTCGTTGCCTACAAATACCGTGAACCCATCAGCGAGTCCATTCAAGCAGAACCACCATGGGATCGCTTCCTTGCCATGCTCATCTTGTACATCGGCACGTCCTTGCTTATTTGGGTAGCTTTCCGGATGGTTCGCGGCAGCATCGATCGCATGAAACTAAAAGAATTCGACCGACAAATAGGTGCTTTATTCGGTCTTGCCAAGGGCGCTTTGTACTGCACCTTGATTACCTTATTCGCCGTGACTTTATCCGGAGAACGAGTCCGCGAGGCAGTGGTTCAAAGCAAAAGTGGAAACTATATCGCGAACCTGCTCGACCGCAGCGATTCGGTAATCCCCGAAGAATTGCACGAAGTCGTCCAACCCTATCTTGATCGGTTCAACAAGAAATTCGACGAAACCGAAGGTGAGTCAACGAGGGCCACAGAATGGATGGCCAAAGGTGCACGAGACCTGAAATCGAAATTCACACATGACGCTCCTGGGGGGAGCTCGTTTCAAGCCGCCGAAACTCCTTCTCAAACGGCTTTCGGTGCCGCACCTTGGTCTGCCCAGCAAGCCATGCAATCTGGCGGAAATGCCTTTCAACGCTGAGCATCCACGCAGCGGCAAATCCAGCTTCACCGCCGATTCTTTTCAACACGCTCACCGCACAGTGACACACGCGAGCCAGCGAAACAGCCACTTAACCACCCGAAGGCAGCACGGCTACTCCTTCACCGACGCACCAACTAACATCAGGGCAATGCACGAGACCAAAACAACCAAAGCCGCTGCAACACGGGGATTTTGACGCACCCAATACAACATAAGGGTCATTATCGGACGTTGCGCATGCGGTAAAAACACTCTTAAAACAGCGTTCGCTCATTGCACCACTTCCAGAAACTTGCGGCTTTGATCACACCACCAACGCCCAAGCAACAAGCGAATCGCAGGGTCATCAGTGGCTGCACTTGATCGATATTGAATCACGCCCATCGCTCCGAAAGCCATAGGGTGGATTCAAATTCCTGAAGCTCCAACCCCGACCACGCCAACTCGGTAAAGCTGATCACAACCTAGCCATAAACGCAGTTGCAAAGCGTTCTTACAAACCAAAATCTATCTGCACGGGAACATTGGCAATTCAGCCGAATGAATTGATTTGCGATGTTGGTAAATGAAATTCCGAGAATGCTGAAACTTGCCAGCTAAGTCACGCACCCGCCTGAGTTTCTTCTAGAAACACGCCAATGCGTCGAAACTTGTCGTAACGCTCATCAACCAAATCATCTGTGGTTTTGGTTTCCAGTTCCCCAAGTGTTCGGGAAAGATACGACTTCAGGCGTGAGGCCATTTGATGGTGATCACGATGAGCACCACCCAGAGGCTCTTGAAGCACATCATCGACCACTCCGAGACGCGACAGATCATCACTGGTGAACCTTAAAGCGGCAGCAGCTTTGGGCGCGTGCTCATGGCTTTTCCAAAGAATGCCCGCGCATCCTTCAGGGCTGATCACGCTGTAGTACGCATGCTGCAGCATAGCCACACGATCACCAACGCCGATTCCTAGGGCCCCACCGGAGCCACCTTCGCCGATCACGATACAGATCACAGGTGTTTTCAAACGGCTCATCTTGAACATGCTTTCGGCAATCACTTGAGCCTGCCCTCGTTCCTCAGCACCGATACCAGGGTAAGCCCCAGGCGTATCAATGAAGCAGATGAGAGGCAACTGATACTTTTCTGCAAGCCGCATCTTGCTCATTGCCTTTCGGTAGCCTTCTGGATGCGCACAACCAAAATGACAGGCTGCTCGCTCTTTGTAGGTCCGACCCTTCTGATGGCCCAACACCAATACTTTAAAACGATCCAGCTTGGCAAAACCGGCCAGCATCGCACGATCATCACCAAAGTGTTTATCACCGTGCAACTCGACAAAGTCATCGAAGGCAAGATTCAGATAATCTCGAGTGTAAGGCCGATTTTTGTGGCGTGCGACCTGCACAGTCTGCCAAGCGTCAAGCGAGCCATATGTTTCTCGCAACTGCTTGACCAACTCCAACCTGAGAGTCCGAATCTCATTTTCGATGTCTCCACTGCGATCGGTTTCCCGTTCGAGCAAAGCAATCCGATTCTCGAGATCTGCAATGTCGTTTTCAAATTCCAATCCTGGACCAGCACTCATATCAACTCATCACTTTCAGGCTATTGTCTACTACTGGAGACCCAATCATCATTTCGCGGCCCAATGTCGCACAAGGAACTCACTGACGATCACTCTACGTCAAGCCCTGAATCTGGCTTACCCTTCCGAAGTATGTCGTCAGCACCTTTGATACCCGGCATCGAATCGAATACGCTGACTTCAGGTTTTCGCGGCCGCTTCCTGAAAACCTGCGTGCCTCTGAAAACCTTTAGGAACTCCCACATTGACGCTGGTCTTCCATCCGGCTTCTTCGACATCATGCTTTTTACCAAATCAGCGAACTCGCGAGTCACATTATCATTGTGAACAATAGGACTTGGGATCGAGGCATTAAGATGCTTCACAAGCAAGTCATTCGGCGTGTCACCTGTATATGGTGGTTTGCCTGTACAAAGCTCGTACAAAACACACCCAAAGGCATACACATCCGTACGTTCGTCGCACTTTTTCTTGCGGATCTGCTCGGGCGCCATGTAACTACGAGTTCCTTTTGCCACTTTGCTCTTGAATAGCTTCCCGAACCCGCCTTTTTTCTTTTCAGCGATCGTAAAGTCAATCAACTTAACTGTGCCATCACGACCCACAAGAAAATTGTCTGGCTTCACATCAAGGTGAATCCAATTCTTCGTGTGCATGTAGTACAAACCTTCAGCGGCCTGCTCAACAATCTTGTCGAGCATGAAGGCTAGTGACTCAGGACCACGACGCAACGCCTGCTTCATGTTCATTTCACTAAACAACTCCATTACCAGACAGGGCCGCCCTCCATCCTCACGATATTCCATCACATTGATCACGCGAGGACTCTTGAGATCTTTGGCTACGTTGTACTCGTGCTTGAGCAGCGCAATCTCACTTTTGTTTGTCGCCAGCGACTGCTTGAGCATTTTCAGGGCAACACGTCCTTGTTCATGCTCTTCGATCGCCTCCCAAACCTCAGCCGTGCTTCCCACTCGAATCAAACGAGCAAGTCGATAAGGGCCAATAAAATCGCGACTCTTGGTCATGTTGTCTTTCGGATACCGGGGATCGAAACGGGGAAACTTGGGCCAGACAACAAGAACTGGCCCAACTTGCCCCGCGTGCCTCTATGATACTTGAGAAAATCGGAAACCCGAAAGGCCACCCCAATCCAACAATCCCGAATTGCAAGTCAGATTTTGCTGCCCCCCTGCCCTACACTACTTGCCCTGATCGACGAACGTTCCGTCAAATCAAGTCAACAAGTAGCTGAAACATTGGAAATTGAAGGAATACCACACATTCGAACAGATTCAATTTCTAGCAATCTGCTCCAAATACACCTCTCGAACTCTGGCGGTCATCGTTCGATGATCGAATTGCTCAGTGAATCTCCGCTGCCCCTCTGCTCCTAATTTCTGGCGTAGATCGCCGTCCGAGGCCAATTTTTCAAGAGCTTGTGAGAGCGACTGAACATCCTGAGCTGGAACAAGAATCCCCGTTTCTCCGGTGATCGTTACCTCTCGCGCACCATCAACGTCATAGCTGATAACAGGCAAACCAGCAATCAACGCTTGCGGTAACGCTCTTGCCAACCCTTCACGATAAGAAGCATGAACCAGCGCATCCATCCCACCAAGCAATTTTGGAACCTCACTTGGTGGGACCAGCCCCGCGAAGACAAAATACTTAGACAAACCTAGTTCCTCCAGTTCATGCATGAGAGACGCCTTGAGTATTCCGTCCCCGACGAGCAGAAACCGTACGTTGGGATGACTTTTCACAACTGCGACTGCAGCCTTGATGAGGTCATAATGCCCTTTGAGATGAAACAAGCGGGCGATTTTGCCAATCACCACATGTTCGTCTTCGAATCCATATTTATCACGTACTGCAGCACGATGCTGCTTCGCCCGAGTGAACGGCTCAACATTCATACCACTGTAGATCGTTGTGAATTTTTCGCGGGGAGCAACTCCCGCATCGACCATCAAGTCCGTCATCGCATCAGCAACTGAAATCAGGTGGTGACACCGCGCAGAAGCCCAACGCTCACATCTCCTAAAAAACTCTCTTGCCAACAATGACTGATAAGGGTGAAACGGTGCACCATGAATCGTATGAATCACCGCGGGCACATTCAAGTTCCATGCTGATCGGCGTCCTAGCAACCCACCCTTGGCACTGTGAGTATGCACGACGTCAGGCTTAAACTCCTTCAACGCATTGCCAATCTCACGGTTCGCCAACCAATCCCACTTGGGATGAATATCACGGCGCAAGTTAGGCAACACTTCTACCGGTAACTCCCCTGCCCTACCCTGACTTAGAAGATCACCCTCAGGCCCCAAAGCTGGTCCAGTCAGCAACAGAACCTCGTCGTCATATTCCCGAATCAAATCAAGACAATTGAGGAGCGTATTTTCTTGGGCACCACCAATGATCATTCGGGTGATAACGTGCGCGATCCTCACCTCATGCTCCCTATGACAACGAATAGTTCACAACAGCCACGATCGGACCGCACCACAGGACAGACATTCAACATCCGCCATGATTCAACTCGAAACCCGACAGCATGGTTACTGAAAACACGCATAGCAATGTGAAAGCATCAAATTGAAACAAACGGCTATAAAAAAAGCGTTCTGCCAATGGGACAGAACGCCAAAAATGCCAAATTCAGCAGCTGTAAGGCGGAGAGCTTGATCAGGAACCGAACTCAACTCTTCGATAGCCCAACTGCTGCTGCAGTCGATTTACGATCGAAGTATGCATCTGACTCACGCGAGACTCGGAAAGATCCAGGGTGGCCCCAATTTCCTTCATTGTCAATTCTTCGTAGTAGTACAAAATAATGATCAATCGCTCATTTCGATTGAGCCCCTTTGTGACCAGCCTCATCAAATCGTTCTTCTGAACGCGACGCGTAGGGTCTTCGCCCTTCTTGTCTTCAAGAATGTCGATCTCCCGAACATCTTTGTAACTGTCGGTTTCGTACCACTTTTTATTCAGTGACACGACACCAACGGCATTAGCGTCGGACTGCATTTTCTCGACTTCTTTGACTGGCATTTCCATCTGCTCGGAAATTTCCAAAACCGTTGGGGCGCGTCCTAGCTTGGTTTCCAGCGTTTTTCTGGCAACAGCCAATTTACTGGCCTTGCTTCTCACGAGACGTGGAACCCAGTCCATGGTGCGAAGCTCATCAAGCATTGCACCTCGGATGCGAGGCACGCAGTAAGTTTCGAACTTGACGCCACGTTCCATATCGAACGCATCAATGGCATCCATCAGCCCGAAGATTCCCGCGCTGATGAGGTCATCGAGTTCAACGCCATCAGGAAGACGCTGCCAGATTCGCTCTCCGTTATAACGAACCAGCGGCATGTATCGCTCAACCAGACGGTTGCGTAGTGATTCGTAATCGAGTGAGTCCTTGTTGAGCTTCTTGAACGTCGTCCAGACTTGCAGGATCTCGTCGTCGGCTGTGGCTGTCGCTGCCATCCAATCCTCCGTGATGGGTATTAATACCGCGGCGTCTTGCCGCGGAGAACAATCGAGCTAAAAACCCGATTATTCGGTCATGTTTACTTTGCAGTTCTGGCAGCTTCCTTGCTGTTAGAACTACGCCGCGTTCTGTTGTCGACGTGATATCGGAGACATCTCTGCTCCTCCACCATGCTTCGAACCTTCTTCAATCAGTCCCGCGTCGCCCAGTCCCTCTCGGTACCATTCAACACGTTTACGAAACGCTTGCTCAACTGAATCGCGGACCAATGTATCTGCGATCCACCCAACCATTCCACCGACGACAGCAAAAACTGCCATGGCCATGATTGCCTCCAACGCAACACTACCCGTCGGTTCACCGAGGACTGCGCCGCGTAAAGCGACCAATCCCATCGCGAGTGCACCGAGCGAGACTGCGAAGCTATGGAACAAGGTTTGTTTGGTGGAATGAGTTGCAAGCGAGTATTTTTCCTAAGTTAAGCAACCGGTCATTGAAAGATTACGCTCAAGTCGTTTTCGTTCAGCGCGAGCCGCTTCTTTTCGTTCATCGGCGAACTGATGCACAGTGCATTAGTCCTTTTTGTATTTTATGCTGCGTTTAAAGATGAAACTGATACCTTGGTCGTCAATAGACGGGACATCAACATCTCCGCCTCAGCTGGGGCAATGTCATCCGGAACCTGCTGACCATTCGTGATGTAGCTTAATGGTATGCCACTGTATTGCTCACTACTGGCGAGCGCTGAAAGTACGCCAACTGTATTGGGAGCCTCATCCAGCTTGGTGAGTATCGCAGCTGTTGGGCGTACCGGAGCAAATCCCTGAAGCGCCAAGCGAGTTGCCGAAGCAGAACTTGTCGCATTAAGTACCAAGTGAGTCTCGTCGGGCTGTGCACTTCTTAGTAATTCCACCAGCTGGTCAATTCTGGCGTCACTTTTCGGGCTACGCCCGGCTGTATCAATCAACACCAGATCGACGTCTCCCAATCGATTCAACGCTTGTTGCATATCGCCAGGCTTTTCAACAACCTGCATCGGTAAGTCCATGATCTCGGCATATGCCTTCAGTTGCTGGACCGCTGCAATTCGGAAAGTGTCAATCGTCAGTAGTCCCACACGGCGTCTCGCTTCAATACGAAACCCAGCCGCAAGCTTGGCTACGGTTGTGGTCTTACCAACACCTGTGGGACCCACAAGTGCAACCACACGTCTTTCTCCGGGGTGTGTCAATATGGGGCTACCGATACGCAATTCCCTGAGCACTGTTCGTTGCAGATGCTCTAACCAGGGTGTTCCAGCGGCCATGGGACCACTAGCCGCTTCCCCCATGCTTGCCGCTAAACTGACTGTTGTATTGAGCCATCGCTCCACCGTATCCATATCTACGCCAGCCGAAAGTAATTCCAACTGATAGGCCTGCAACGGCAGCGGCAAAGCCGGATCTGCCAGCGAAGGAACATCTTTGACGAGAAGCCGAGACTCCATCTCCGGGACAGCCCGTGAGCCAATACTCTGCTCGGCCAATTCGTTAGGGATGCTGCCTTCTTCGTCTCGCAGCCCAGCAGTCACCTCAACATAGGTTCGGCCCAGCCATCCCATCCACCCATCACGCACTTGGCGAGTATGCAGAACAGCAGCGTCTGACCCCATCTGCTGACGTATCTGCTCCAAGGCCTCCTGCAAGTTTGCGGCTCGAAAAGTGCGAATGTGCATCGGTGAAGTATTTTCTTTCAATTGACGCGAATTGTTGTCGTCTAATGGTGCAGTAGTCATTGGTCGCTAATCACACCATAAGATTCGATTTTTGTGTCCTGCGTGATCTCGTTGTAAGACAGAACTTTCAAGCGAGGCATGGACGCATTCGTAATCTGTCGTAAACCCGGTCGGATTCTTGGACTCACTAATACAACAGGTGGATGCCCCGCTGTAATAAGTTTCTTAACCCCTTCTTGAATTTTCTCGCAAGTGAGGTCTACGGCAGAAGGGCTCATTCGAACAAATAAACCTCGTTCTGTGTGCTCAATGCCTGCCGCAATGCGATCCTCCATAGCAGGATCCAAGGCAAGCACGTGCAAACGCCCCTCACTATCGCGGTAACGAGACGATATCGTCCGTGCGAGTCGATGGCGCACGTACTCACACAACCAGACAGCATCCTTCGTCCGACCTGCAAAATCACCAAGGGTTTCCAAAATGATCCCCAGTTGACGGATGGGGATGTCTTCTTTCAGCAGCAAATGCAGCACTTGCTGCACTTCACTGACTTTCATGACTCCCGGGATCAATTCATCAACAACCGTGGGTGAAGCTTCCTTCAACTCATCAATTAAATGTTTTGTAGCGTCTCTGGAAAGCAATTCATCTGCATGCCGCTTTGAAATTTCTTGCAGATGTGTCGCCATCACTGCCCCCGGTTCAACCGTCATGTAACCATAAATAGCTGCTTGCTCACGCCTCATGGGGTCAATCCATACGGCAGGCTCACCAAAGGTGGGGTCTCGAGTCGGTTGTCCCTCAATCACTCCCGTCGTATGGCCGCTATCGATTGCCAGCAACTGATTTGGTAGCAAAGTAGCTTTTGCTACCTGACTGCCTTCGATACGAATTTCGTAATCAAGTTCCCCAAGTGTCATTTCATCCCGCACCCTGACTTTGGGAAGAATGATTCCAAGATCCGCCGCCACAGCATTTCGAACACCAGTGATTCGCTGCATTAGATCGCCACCGCGACTTGGATCGGCTAACCCCAGCAACCCTAACCCGATCGATATTTCCATCGGATCGATGGTGAGAAAATCCTCAACTCGCTTTGGTGGCGGAGCCGCAGCCTCAGCCTTCTCAGCCTCAGCCTGTTCAGCCTCAGCATCTTGGCGACGCACTGTCTGTCGATTCATCACTACAGCTAAGCCAATGCACCCCAGCCCGAGCGTTGCCATTGGGATCGCAGGTAAGTTCGTCACAATCAAAAGTGTCAGAAAGCCACCAGCTACCGCCAAAGCTTTAGGATTCCCAAGCAGTTGCTGCAAGAACTGGACTGGCAAATTAGCCCGTTGAGCACTTCGGGTGACCAACAGACCGGCAGCTAGCGAAATCAATAAAGCAGGCACCTGACTCACCAAGCCATCACCAATCGTCAACTTGGTGAAAAGTGCTCCTGCCTCCGTAAAGGTCATACCGGCTTGCATGACCCCGATATACAAACCACCAATCACGTTCACGATGGTAATTACAATTCCCGCAATGGCATCGCCACGGACGAACTTGCTGGCACCATCCATCGCACCATAAAAGTCAGCCTGAGCATTGATTTCCTGGCGACGCCGCTGTGCCTCTTTCTCATCGATGAGCCCGGCGTTCAAGTCAGCATCGATTGCCATTTGGCGACCTGGCATTCCATCCAAGGCAAATCTTGCAGCGACCTCACTGATTCGCGTGGCACCCTTCGTAATCACAATGAATTGAATCAGCACGATGATCACAAAAATGATCAACCCTACTTCGATCCTGTCTCCGGCAACGAATTCGCCAAAGCTCTTAATGACACCGCCAGCTGCGCCCATTCCCAATGAATCAGCACCAGTTAAAATTAATCGCGTCGTCGCCACATTCAGCACCAAACGAGCCAAAGTTGTTGCTAGCAACAAAGATGGGAAAATACTGAATTCCAACGGAGTCGCCACATAAACGGTCGTCAGCAACACAATCACACCGACTGTGATGTTGGCAGCCAGCAGCATGTCCATCAGCAAGGGCGGTAATGGAACAAGGATCACCACCAAGCAGCCAATGATGCCCAATGGCAGCACCAAGTCTCGATAGCGCATCAATAATTGCATTTACAATCCCTCGCCCTTGTCTGTCGCATAACCTCTTTATGCGTGGCAGTGGGACAGTACTGGAATTTGCCTGCATAGGTCCAGAGAGGAAGCAGCTTCTAATTTCAGGTTTCACATGAAGTTTCACCGCACCTTGCAAAACCATGCTCACAATGTTGCTGAAACGCTTAGTCAGCCTTGGAGATGGCTTCAGCAACACTACCCTGCCCTGCCCTTCAGCGCGCAGCGCGGCTGTATCAATTCACTACCCCGACAACCGTTTTCTGTGTCCCTTTACTACGGCATTAGATAAACCCACACGCCTTCCGCTCGGTATGCTCGGAAGAATCACCGCCTGCTATTCTTTTGCAGCTAGACACTTTTTCAACGAAGCAACGATTGCCGGGTGCTGCAAATGAGCATCGCTTTTTTGCTTTCCATATTGTTGCAAAGCTATCGCTAACCGTTGTGTGGCCGCGCGGCTTCCCGGGCGTCGATAGAAGTTCAACAGCTCATCAGGATCCTGTTCCGCATCAAACAGCCAAGGCTGATCATTCACAGATAACACAAGCTTGAAGCGGTCATCAACTGCACACACCCACTGCGGCTCGGTGCCTGAGTTGCGTAGAAAAGTCACTTGCTTGCCCTGCCCTGCCCCACCACCGCTGAATTGCGCCGTCAAATCTCTTCCTTCGAATTCATGATTCGTTTTGATGCCGGCCAAGCCAAGTAATGTTGGAGTTACATCGACCGTCCCCATGGGTTGCATGTAAGTCTGCCCCGCTGCAATGCACTCAGGAAACCGAATCAACATAGGCACGCGTGCTGATCCTTCATACGGGTTACCCTTATTCAACCGGTCATGCTCATAGCAAAGATCACCGC
>DOPG01000382.1:0-2035 GCA_003513555.1 Rhodopirellula sp.
CGCTAAAACACGTTCTTCTGCCTGCGGCTGTCCGATACCTACTACTGATGAAATCGGCATGATTCGGGATTTGTCAGACGTCTCTCAGGCATCTGACATGGCCTTGAGCAACCGATAGCGGAAATGTTTTCGTTTATCCGTCGACAGCTTTTGGTCGTACGGAATCATGCAGTGCAAATTGCACCTAAACCCGAAATGGATAACTGGGGAGTTAATAAAGCAAATGAAGCTTAGCAAATTGGCGCTTATCGCCGCGATTGCATGCGGTACTTACGCCGGCAACGTTTTTGCCGATCAGACAACTGATATTCAGTTGGTTTCCTGCGAGTCATGTGATGAGCCAGCTTGCGGATGCGAGCCAGCAGCTTGTGACGATGCATGCGACTCCGGTTGCGACTCAATGGGTTGTGGCCTTGGCGACTGTGCGATCGTAGATCGTCTTGGTCTGAATGACTGCTGCTTGGGCGACCCGTACTCTCTCTTCGGTGAGTGCAACGGGATCGCTGTTGGTGGCTGGTTGCAATTGGGTTACTTCACTGACACCACTGCAAACTTCAACACTCTTGCTGACAATGTTCAGCTCCAGCAAGGTTGGTTGTTCGCCGAGAAGGCAATCGACAGCTCTTGTGGTTTTGACATCGGTGGACGTGTTGATTATGTCTACGGTACTGACGGACCCGATACTGTGGCCTTTGGCAACCCTGTTCCTGGCTACGACACGAACGAAGGTTGGGCAAGAGGTGGTCAGTACGGCAACGCACTGCCACAGCTTTACCTTGAGGCTGGCTACGGCGACATGTCCGTTAAGGTTGGACACTTCTACACCATCATTGGTTGGGAAGTTGTTCAGGCTACTGGCAACTTTTTCTACAGCCACGCTAACACCATGTACAACAGCGAGCCTTTCACTCACACAGGTGCACTGTTCACATACAACTATAGCGATGACGTCACGCTTTACGGTGGATACGTCGAAGGTTGGGACAGCGGGTTCCAGGACAACGGTGATGCATTCCTTGGCGGTGTTTCGCTTGGTTTGACCGATCGTCTTTCGGTCACCTACGCTGCTGTTGGTGGTCGTTTCAACACACCTGTTGGCGGTCCTACAGAACAGGGATACATGCACTCGGTGGTTGCCGATTACGCTGTTAGCGACGATGTTCAGTACATCTTCCAAAGTGACCTTTTGGATACGAACGAGCGGCAGACATTCGGCATCAACCAGTACCTGATCAAAACGATCAATGACTGTGTTTCTGTTGGAACTCGCGTCGAGTGGTATCAGATTGCTGATCCAACCACTGATGTTGTGCAGAACGACACATGGAACTGGACTGCTGGTATCAACTACCGTCAGTCAGCCAACCTGACGTTCCGACCTGAAATCCGGTACGACTGGTACGACGGATGGCAGGGCCTTGATGACAGCTTCAAGTTCGGTATTGACGCAGTCATGACGTTCTAAGGCACCAACGAATCCGTGAGCGGGGGGTGCCAAGCGTTTCTCCCCGACGTTAGCAATCGCCGAAGTCGCGGATTCATTGAAATTTTTGCCCGGCCACTTCATATGGAGTGGCCGGGTTTTTTTATGCGCCGTTGGAACCAACCTTAGAGTCATGGTCGACCCCGCATTCTTGTAGTGCAATCCTTCCTACTAACCCGAATAGATTCACGAACTTGCCCCGCTTGGCGCTTTTGTCGATGCAAACTTTCATGAGGAGACTTTAGAAGATCGCATGAACCGTCGATCTGAGGAATACCTGAAGAGCCCGATTCACGTGAGTTTGACAGTGTGATGGTTTAAAGCATCACCGTTTCATCTGACTGAAAGATTGCTCAGCGCAACAAGCTGGGGCGATTCATTCAAGACCCCGAACCACTGGGAGTTCACTGGCGATGAAGCTCACAAAACTGGCATTACTTGCAGCGATTACTTGCGGGGCCTACGCAGGCAACGTTTTTGCTGACCACACAAACGAAATCCAATTGGTTTCCTGCGAGTCGGCTTGCGATGACGACGGGTGTGATGACGACG
>DOPG01000382.1:2254-6786 GCA_003513555.1 Rhodopirellula sp.
CGGGTGTGATGACGACGGGTGTGATTCATCAGGTTACGGCCTGGACCTTGGTGACTGTGACTTGTGTGACCGAGTTTTAAGTCTCGCGTGCCGCGACTGTTGCATTGGGGATCCTTGGCAACTGTTCGGTGAGTGCAACCGGATTTCGGCCGGCGGTTGGTTACAAACTGCTTACCAGTCCGGCCAGCAGGGTTTTGCTTTGGGCAGTTTCAATCGAAACAACTTCAACAGCTACCCTAAGCATTTGCAACTTCAGCAGGGGTGGATGTTTGCTGAGAGAGCCATTGACGCTTCTTGCGGTTTGGACATCGGAGGACGCGTTGATTACATCTATGGTACCGATGGTCCAGACGTGCAAGCTTTCGGCAACCCCGGCGGCACAGGCTATGACAATTCTTGGGATAATGGTACACGGTACGGCTCTGCGCTTCCGCAACTGTATCTGGAAATTGGCTACGGGGATCTTTCAGCCAAAGTTGGTCACATGCTGACCAATATCGGCTTTGAGTCAGTTGAGGCGACTAAGAACTTCTTCTCCAGTCATTCGTTCGCTTTCAATATCTCCCAAGTTTCCTATACAGCCACCGGTGTGGTGGCAACGTATTCGGGACTCGATGACGTGACATTGACAGGTGGTTGGATTGAAGGAATCAATACTGGGTTCGAAGACAATGGTGATGCATTTATCGGTGGGGTTGCCCTCGAACTGACTGACCGATTGAACGCAAGCTACAACGTGATCGGCGGGAAATTCAGAGACAAACCAGGTGATGGACCTCTTGCTGAAGGCTACATCCATTCGATCGTCGCCGAGTACGATGTTCGCTGTGACTTGATGTATGCCATGCAGACCAGTTTGGTCGATGTGAATGATGGCGAAGCAACCGCAGTCGGAATCAGCAACTACCTGTTCAAGACCGTCAATGACTGCACTACTTTGGGAGCACGGTTCGAGTGGTTGAACAGCGATGGGCTGGCGACAGATGGTGTGCATGAAGACCTTTATGAATTGACGCTCGGCATGAATTATCGCTGGTGTGCAAACCTGATGTTCCGACCAGAATTACGTTGGGATTGGAGTGAGGACGCTGATACCGGCGTCAAGGATGATCAATTCTCGTACGCCACTTCGGCTCTCCTGACCTTCTAATGCTCTGGTTTCTGCCTAAGCGTGCTGGCACCTGTCCCAGGTCCGAAGGTCATTGGATAAGAGGCTAAGCTGCATCAAACTTTGGACCCGATTGCCCCACGAAGGCGATCGGGTTTTTTTGTCCTGTTCAGGTCGTTGCCAAGGTTTCGTGGGACCTGCGTGTGTCTGGCTGTGAGCCAGCAAGGTCAGTTTGGTAGTGAAAGCGATCGTGGAAGCAAAGACACGGCGTTTGATTCCACAGGCCTTCCCTAGGGATCCGGTTGCCTTAAAAATGGGCAGCGGGGATGTTGCCAAGGGGAGGTAGAGCACCTTTCTGGCCCAGCAGCGATGTGTTCATGCTCAATGTTTCGATTCCAAAAAGATTCGAGCAGCAGCATTGACCGCGTTTCCGTTGAAAAAACCATACTTGCTATTGCGGTGCCTTTAAAAAAGGCATCTGGGGATCGCCTGTGCCCTGATTCTGAGCATGGCGTGTAGATCTGCGGGCTTCGAGTGGCAACCGGTGCTGGCTGCCAAGAAGATAGCAAAGTTTTTAAAGTGTTGCCGCACAACAGCTTGTGGTCTTTCTGCAGCTTTTCTTTTCCCGCTTTGGCGCGCCGCTTGCCTTTTCCCTCACCCGACAGTTCGATGCCCATCTCGCATCAACGCCGTCGCCTCAATGAGCGATCCAATGTTGGCCCGGGCAGGAGAGACAGGTGTTTTGTGAAGTCCGATTTGTCATCGAGTTGAAGCTTCGCCGGTGGGCGAAGTGACTCTTTCAGGATTCATTTGCAGAAGGTAAACCCCAAGATGTTTTGTACGTTGAGAGCACATTTGCTCATAGGATTATCGTTGTTTGGCTTGGCGGTGATGTCCGCCGGGTTTAGTACTCCGCTTCTGGCCCAAGATGAAGCAGTGGCCGAAGAGGTTGCCCCCGATGCAGCGGAAACTGCTGCAGTTGAGGAGGAGGTTGTGGCCGAAGAGGCGGCAGAGGCAGAGGTTGTGGCATTCAATGCCGCTGATCTGGATTACACGATTAACACGCTGATCATGTTTATCTGTGCCGTACTTGTGCTGTTTATGCAGGCCGGCTTCGCGATGGTGGAAGTCGGGCTGAACTCCGCGAAAAACACGGTAAACATTCTGGCGAAGAATGTCATGGATCTCTCAGTCGGTGTCATCCTTTTCCTCTTTGTAGGTTTCGCACTCATGTACCCAGGTGAGTGGCTGGTCGAGGGTTATCTCGGCGAGCCTGCTTCTATGGTGACGAGGGACGATCCTGGCAGTCCTGGTGATTACAGCTCCTCGGCGGACTTCTTGTTTCAGGTCGCATTCGCGGCAACCGCTGCGACGATCGTTTCAGGTGCTGTTGCAGGCAGAATGAAATTTGGTGCTTACCTTGTTTACAGTGCCTTGTTGACCGGTTTCATTTATCCGATCAGCGGTTCGTGGAAGTGGGGTGGTGGATTTCTTGACGCAATGGGTTTCCAGGACTTCGCCGGTAGCGTGGTTGTGCACGCTGTGGGTGGATTTGCAGGATTGGCCGGTGCAATTGTTTTGGGTCCCAGGTTGGGACGCTACAGTGCCGACGGAAAAAGCATCCCGCTACCGGGGCACAACATCGCGTTCGCTGCTCTCGGTGTCTTCATCCTCTGGATTGGTTGGTACGGGTTTAACCCAGGAAGTCAGCTCACCTACGCTGGAGCGAGCAATGCTGAGGCTACGACCTACATTGCTTTGACTACAACTCTTGCTGCATCTGCTGGTGCTATTGCGGCTTTGGTAACCGGTTGGGCCTTGTTCAGCAAGCCAGACCTGACCATGGCTTTAAACGGCGTTCTTGGTGGACTTGTTGCTATTACTGCTAACTGCGACCGGGTGGCTCAGTGGGAATCGCTTGTCATCGGTGCTGTTGGTGGTGCGTTGGTCGTCTTGGGCATCTTGATGCTCGACAAACTGAAAATTGACGATCCCGTTGGTGCTTGGCCAGTGCACGGTCTGTGCGGTGTTTGGGGCGGAATAGCTACCGGTATTTTTGGGGATCTGCCGGATGGGATTGAGACAGTCGGTGGCTTCATCGTAGTGCAAGCGATTGCCACGGTCGTCATCTGTGCGTGGGCTTTCTTTACCATGCTCGGCGTTTTTCTCGCTCTGAAGGCTGCAGGGGTCCTGCGAGTTTCTGCTGAGGAAGAGCAGGCAGGTCTGGATATTTCTGAGCATGGCATGCACGCTTACCCATCTGACGGTGTATCTGGTGGTACCATTGCTTAACTCGGCTACCTACCGCAGCCCCGTTGTTGGTCTGGAAGACCAACAGCGGGGTTACCGGTAAGCAGCAACGTGAAAAGAAGATGTTGAAGACTTCTTGGCTCTTGCCTGGGCCAGAAGTTCCCAGTAACCCGGGTGGGCGTCCGCCTCGCTCATCCGGGTCTGGGTTTTGCCAGGAAAGGCCAGAAGACTTCATTGAGCCAGCCCCCCGTGGGGTTGGCTCTTTTTCTTTGCTGGCGGGCTTCCGCCCGCTTTTTCGACGGCACCTGGATAGGTTACTGTAGGGGCTAATGCGTTGTTGTTTCCTATCATCTAGGGCTTCAGTATCCGTGAAATTAATCATCGCTATCATTCAGCCAAGTAAGTTGGAATCCGTCAAAGAGGCCCTGACCGAGGTTGAGGTTTTCCGTCTGACTGTTATGGATTGCCAGGGGTTTGGCCGCCAGCGAGGGCAGACGGGGGTGTACCGGGGTCATGAGTTCAGTGTCAACTTGCTCAGAAAGGTACAACTTCAAATCGCAGTGAACGAGGAATTCGTGAAGCCAACTGTCGATGCGATTGTGGCTGGAGGCCGATCTGGGGGTGACGGGGAAATTGGTGACGGGAAAATATTTGTGTTGCCGATGGATGATTGCGTTCGAATCCGAACTGGAGAACGTGGTAACGAGGCTATTTAGATGCTGGCGTTTCTTGTCTGAGCCGGCGCTCACAGATTGCCTGTCATGGTGTTGTTATAGTTCTTGCCGAACGGACCCTGGTCGTACTTTGTGATTAGCGTAACAGGGTTAAGGGCTTCCTGATTCGCATGCATAATGCGGATGTTACATTTGAATGTTTGATGGAATTATTTCTGCAGGAAAGGTGATCACGAATGTCCGAGATGGAAGTTGCATTGAGAGATCGGCGAGTCTTGATCCTTGTTGGCGAGATCTATGAGGATCTGGAATTGTGGTATCCCAAGCTTCGGTTGCAGGAGGCGGGGGCTGAGGTCATTGTCGCTGGTCCTGAAGCCTCGGTGGTCTACAGTGGTAAGCATGGCTACCCTTGCCAAAGCGACGTGGCAATCTCTGATATGGATGCAGCCGATTTTGGCGCGTTGGGGGTTCCCGCGGGGTTCTTGCCTGATCAGCTTCCC
>DOPG01000170.1 GCA_003513555.1 Rhodopirellula sp.
GTGCTTCTGGTTCAACGCTCAGCGGTACTTCCGTTTAGCCCGCACCCGAGAAACCTGAACGCGCTAATTCGAGTTGGCCTGACTTAAGAATCAACGCGCCATTGCCACCTGCCGCAGGTAAAACGAGACGCACGTCAATCCTCGAATCGGAACCCTTCCTGAGCGGTGTTTGCCAGTTAACGCCCACCGGCGTCGTGGGTCTAATCACGGTTTCCAACTGCACCCAGTGAACTGGGATCTTCTGCTGCCGCAACGCGGCGATGGCTCGATCATCATCAGGGCGAGTCGCTAATGCATCACTTGCAACGGTCACACTTCCGGACGCCCCCCATGGAATCAAAGCCTGCGCCCTAGCAATCGCGGCGGAGAGAGGAGTTTGCCCACGTGTCCGATGCACTTCAATGCTTGTGACGGACGAGAAGCCTGACACATCGTCTGAATCTAACGGAGCCCCAAACGTCACAAGATGACAGTCGGGCGATTTCTGAAATTCTGCAACCTGAATCAATGATTGTTTCTTCGCTGCCTCGGAAATGCTCGCACTGCGATCAAGTACTAATATTCTTGCCGGCGTCGCTTCCTTCACATCCAAGTGGGGCATCGACATTGCAAAGCTTATCGCCAGAAAAACCAACGAACGCATGATATTTTGAAGGGTATGGGTCCCCTTCCATGGACCTAACCATGGAACGAGCGCAAACAAGCCCAACAGCAGCATAAACGGGTGTAACAGGATCACGGCAAACGCCCCTTCTGATAAAGCGCCCACTCAGCGAGCAACATAATAACCACCAAGATGCCAATCCAAACCGCAACGCCAAGACCTGCCCCAAACCGATAGCCGGGAGACGCTTCAACAGATCCAGCGACCACCGCTGGCCTGGTCAAACGAGTCACTTGTAACGTGCGACCATCAACTGCCGTCGTCGTCACGTCAGAAATCCGTTCAAACGCTGGTCTTGCAACAGGAAGACGCATCCCCTGTTCAGCCCATGGAACGAGAACAGGCCGGTTCGCAAGCCAGCGAATCGACCTTGCCACAAAGATCGGGCAAGCGCGACTCTGCTGAAAGTTATACGTCGACGAAAACAAGTTCTTCCAAACTGAAATCTTCCGTTCCTCCGACGAGGCCACCTGCACATCAACTACACGCCCACTTTGCTGGGCCAACGCTGTTGCATCGATCTGCCGCAACGCCAACTCATCAATCAACCCTAGTAAAGCCGATTCGGCATCTTCCACATCTGTATCAATCTGGAATGCAGGTTGACCATCGGAAAGCAGACGCAAATCCGCGTCCTCACTCTCGCCCACCAGAAGATCCGGTTGTCCATTCACTTCAACGCAAGCCGGATCTAAAAGAATCAAGTCCTTCAAAACCTCAGGCGTACCCGCTTCGAAACCAACTCTGATTGGATCACGACGAGGTAACGTGATTGCCCCCACGTCGGACGTCTCATAGTTCAATCGCAACACACCGCCACGAGCAGGGACATTCTTGGCGACATAGTCTCCGGTTTCCGTTAGTTCGATCTCACCCAAAAACGGTTCCTGATCAATCGTAACCTTGAGTTTATCGAGCTGAAATGTTTCTGAAGCCGCTGGTGCAAACAACAAATCCACGGTCTGCCAGACTCCCGAAGCAGCATCTGACACTCCCAGCGAGCGGAGCGCGGGCTTTCCTGACGCAGGCCCTCTGTCCAACCGGTACACCGTGACTTCGTCAGGAAGCGCATCGAGGTAACGCTGGTCCACCTCGGCGTCACCAACAATATGAATGGAGAGCGGTTTTCCCGCTCCTGCGCGTGTTGCCAACGATTCCAAAGCCCATTCCAAACCTGTCGATGCGGCTGTTGGCTCTGCATCACGCCGCAGATTAGCTAGTTGGACCGGCTCACCACTCCGTAAAAGAGTCTCGAGCTGAGGACCTGCATGCACAATCTCCCGATTCATAAGCGGCAACTTCGACGCTTTCAAAGTTGCCAGTTCCAAATCAGACGCAGCAACAGTTGGATCAGCGACACTTCCGTCCAACAGGACCACATGCTGCATCTGATCGCTAGAGTTCCAGCTCGGCCCCGCGAGAAGAATCCAAAGCAAAGATGCAATCAGAACAAGCAGAAGCCACGCCGGCCAATGTCGAAACTTCTGAACAAACACCCGCGCCCGAGTCTCTTTGACTGCGGCTTGCCAAAACAACGTGCTAACCACCTCGATCTCTCGATGCTGAACACGCAGACGCTGAAGCAGAGCCAGCCCTAATGCGATTACACCAATGCCAATCAAAGTCGCTAAAGTTGAAAAAAATGCAAAAGTCATGCCACGTAACTCCCACCTTCGAAGAGTTGCGACAGCTGCTTCATCACATCGCCATCATGGTCAAGAAACAGCAGGCTTCCCTGCCGACTACGCGCAAAATCCTTTAGCTTCTCGAAATGTCCATCGTAAGCCCTTCGATATTCTTCCATCACCGAAGCCGTCACCGAGACATCCTGCATGTCACCGGTCTCACAATCCCGAACGCGGATATCGCCCTGCAAACTGGGCTCACGATCTTCGCCGCGACCGACAGCAACCAGAAGGGGACGATGCCGGGTACGTTTTAATTCAGTGGTCATCACGTCGATTCCCTGAGGATCAAAGAAATCAGAGATGATCACGAGAAGCCCCTCTCGCATCCGTAGTCCTCTGAGCTTTGACAAAGCAGTGGCAAGGTCCGTACCACTGGGAACATCCCGTGCTTTCTCAGCAGCCCGGCTCAATGAGTCGGCGATCAAGCTGAGCCGCCCGCGGCCTGACGTGGGCCTGATCGAGCTGTCCAAGTCCTCACCGAACGGCAAAATACCAACTCGATCGTGCTGATCGAGCCCAATCGAGGCAAATGCAATCGCGACCTTCATCGCCGTGACAGCTCGAGGCGGGTCGTCATGCCACATGCTCTTAGACAGGTCGGGCATCAAGTAGATTGGTAAATCTTCCATCTCTTCAAACAGTCGCACCACAAAACGTCCGAGCCTGCGATACACATTCCAGTCGATGGACTTCAGTTCGTCACCTGGCGAGTACGGTCGATAGTCTCGGAACTCCATTCCCTGACCGCGATCACGTGATCGATGTTCAGCCCATCGTCCTGCTGGTGCAACCCGCCTCGCAACGACGCGCATGGCGTTCGCCTGCTGCAAAAACTCAGGGTCGAGTAAATTGAAAGGATCGTTCATACGGAACAAAATCTTGTGAGGCAAAGGGGCAAACAAACTAGCCGCTAACAGCTAACCCCGTAGTCTGGAAACCGTTGAATAAACGGACCGAAAGTTCTATTTCAGCACTTCAGCGATCACATCATCCGAAGTAACACCTTCAGACATGCCTTGAAAATTTACCAACACACGATGGCGAAGAACGTCATGCGCCACTGCTTTCAGGTCTTCCGTCGCCACAGCAAACCTACCCTCAAGCAAAGCTCGCACTTTACCGGCAAGAATAAGTGCCTGCACTCCACGCGGAGATGCTCCTAACGCTACCACCTCATTGACCATTGGGGCCGTGTACTCATTCCCCGGTTGAGTTGCCATCACCAAGCGAATGGCGTCTGTTTCCACATGTTCAGGCACCGGCACTGCCCGCACCACCTGTCTCATCCGAATGATCGCGTTCGCATCGGACACGGGTTTCAGTTGCACTTGCTCATTCGAGGTAGTCCGCCTGAGTATCGTGCGATAGTCATTCTCAGCGGGGTAACCGACGACCAATTTAAAGAGGAACCGGTCAAGCTGTGCCTCAGGCAGGGGATAAGTTCCTTCTTGCTCAACCGGATTTTGCGTCGCCATCACGCAGAACGGATCTTCCAGTTGAATGGTACGTTTACCAACAGATATCTGTTTCTCCTGCATCGATTCCAACAACGCCGCCTGTGTACGCGGTGTTGCCCGGTTGATCTCGTCAGCGAGGACCAAGTTGGCAACCAGTGGTCCCGCCTGGAACTCAAGCTTGGTACCGCCGGATTCATTTTCTGTCAGTACGTTTGTACCGCGAATATCAGCAGGCATCATATCGGGAGTGAATTGGATACGACTGAAACTGAGATCAATCGCCTTGCCCAAAGAGCTGACGAGCAAGGTTTTCCCCAATCCTGGAACCCCCTCCAAAAGCACATGCCCGGCGGCAAATAATGCAGCCAGAACTCCATCAACGGTGGCATCCTGCCCGACCATCATCCTGCCAACCTCTGTTCGAATAGCAGAATGAACAGAGCGGAATTCTTCAGCGGCTTCGCGAGCTTCGGCGGGGGTATCAGCGGACAAAGTAGAACTCATGATTGCGGGCTGTCACTTTCTGAGACGTTTGACGTCTGCAAGGAATCATCGGAAATGGTTGTATCGTTATCTTTCTCAGGCGTTCTCAGGGGAGCCTTTTCACGCTGGTCAAGAAAATATCGGCGCACCAGGTTTTGCAACCAAGGTTCAAGTTCAGGATGATGGATAGGCCCAACAGGCCCATTCAATGCTGTTCGATCTTGTGCCTCCACGGGATCACTCTCTTCAATTTCCGGAGTGATTCGTTGTTGTGTGATCCGAATGCGGCCCTTATTGGGTTGGCCATTCACGCGGTCAGGGATGGGCACGCCGAGGACAAGCGACGCAACGCCGCGGGACTTTTTCTGTCCCCCCGGCCCTCCGCGACCGTTTGCATCGGGATTCGGTCTTGCACTACCAAAGCCAATTTGCAGGTCACGATTCACGGGTGTCCGACGATCACGCATGTTGGGCTGCACACCGCCGCGGGACTCCTGCTCCTCTTCTTCATCATCAACATCATCTTCTTCTTCGACATTGTCATCCTCGGGCGTTGCCGCTTGGCTGGTGCTAGCCCAGTCACTCGGGGCAGCATTATTGTCGGAGCCTTTCGACGATCCTTGTCCAGAGCTTGCTCCTGAAGGCTTTTCATCTTGCTCGCGTTCTTTCTTTTCGCGTTCACGCTCAGGCTTGCTCTTTTTCTTCTTTTTCTTGCGTGGCTTCGGCGTCTCGTCAGATTTCGACGGTTGCCCAGAGGCAGACGGCGCGCCACGAGCACTCGAGGGATTGGATGCCTGCTGGCTCTCTCGCGTCTCACCTTCATTCAGCTTGCCATCGGACTCTTCTGCGTTGTCAGGAATCGCAGCATTAGCATCGCCCTGACGGTTCACCGCCTTTTGCTTCTGAGGCTTCTTCGATGACTCTTTTCGAACCTCTTCCTCCGTTTCTTCCGGGGCGTCCTCACGCTGTTCCTCGGTATCCGGATCTGTCACAGCTGCAGACTCCTGGAGTTTCAGATCTTTGTCAGATAAGCCGACGTCTGCCAGCGTTGCTGGCCGGGCGAATTGACCAACAAAAAAGACCAACGCGAGAAGCATCGCACTTCCGGGTATAGCGAACCACGCAGCCCGGCTGTCGGGCCTGCTCGTTTTCGAATGCTCTAATTTTGCAACACGTCCGCGTTTGGCCCATTCCGTCGCGTCATCAACCGCTGCCTTCATGAATCCATCAGCTGACGAGCGTCTCATGAAGTCATCTGCAGTGGTGATCCGTTCTGCTGAGCCGATCTGCTTGTCGGCAGCGAGCAGAGCACGCTGTCGATCGATACTGATTTGTAAGGTCGCAGCTTTGTAAAACAACCATGCAAGCGGCACCGATACAGTCAAGCCGATCCAAAGCCACAGGGGAAAGATCGATCCCGACTCAAACCCACCCAAGTACCGAAAACCCTGTAATAACAAGCCCACCGTGGGGGTGACGAGCAACAAAGTGAAGGCCACGGGAATGTTCGCCGCGATGGCGGCGCGCTGATCCACCGACTGGATCTGATTTGACGAGTTCCAAACAACCGTCTTGATATCTTCTTCGATCTGATCGGGTTCGTGACTACTCATTTCACCGACTCCTGACGTACCAGATCACATTGCCGAGACTGCACTACTTCGCCGGTTTCAGCATCGCGAACCAAAACGATTACCTCGACACTTTTAGGCTCAATCCGCAGCCCCATACGTGACCCTCCCTTGGTCTGCCCCTCTTCAAGCTTTTCGATAAACGCTCGATTCTCCTGCTCCAACTCTGACAGGTCTCTCGTGAAACTAAAGCTCAGTGTTCCCTCCTCGTCAGGTAAAAAAGCAACTCCTGCCAGTGATCCCCGAGTTGCCAACCCCCGCGCCAGCATTCGGTGAATCACAACGCCACTGGAACCATGAAACACAACACCGCGTTCAGCGACCACTACTTGGACTACCAATGGCTTCATGGCAAGATCCTGCGGCGAGCCGATCTTCGGTCCAACAACCTGCACGTTTCCAGATAGTTGTGTCCCATCAAGAACTGCCTCAGCCTTCAGTTCAACGGCGCTGGTCTGTGACAAACGGCTGACCACTGCATCTCGCGTCACCTTATAAATCTCTTCGGCATCTCTGAATTTCCCGGCACCAGGCGTGTTGCGTTTTCCATCAACCACCTGCACCACAGGACCCCTTACCCCGAGCCAGCCCGCCATGAATTGCCCAAGTGGTGTGACTAGCGGTTCGATTCTGGGCACAGGCAGATGGTACGAAAGAAACACGCACTCATTATTGCCGAAGTGCGACTGGACACCTTGATTGCCCAAAGCGCCGCCAATCGCACCGCCACGACGCTCCGTGCCGATGTACGCATTGGTAAAGAATTCAACCAGACTCGTACGATTGGTCCGGATGGATGAATCCACAATGAATTGCTCTGGCGCTGAGAAATTCCGAACGCGACCACTGATCATCCGATCAATCGATTCGATGGTCATACGATCTTCAGGTGGTAAATCCTTGTCCATTCGAACCAACGATTCCATCGCCAACTCGCTGCTCTCTTCTTTGACCAACGCCTGAATGTATCGACTGAACGCGCGTTTTGTTTTTCCGTCCGCTTCATAAACTCGTGCGAGGTTCAGGTTGATCATGCCATCATCAGGCAGACCGAATGCAGCGGATAACAGATGCCGCCACGCTTCGCGATTATCTCTGGGCAACAGCAGTTCACCGAGACGGCCAT
>DOPG01000116.1 GCA_003513555.1 Rhodopirellula sp.
CAGTGGTCTGGAGCCATCGATCAGTAGTCTGGAGCCATCGATCAGTAGTCTGGAGCCATCGATCAGGGCTACCTTCTTGTTGGCTGTCCTGTTTTTTGCCAAACAATCGCGTTGGCCGGGGCAGTGAAGAAAGTACAGCCTTGTGCTGAAAATAGGCGGTTAGGCTGCGCCCACCATCGCATTCACCGCCGCGTATTCGCTTTTTCGATCTTGTGTCGGTCGACGTTTGCGGGCTAAGAGAGTTCCTGAAACTTTCATTTTCCCACATGCCTCAGGTTTAGGAATGCGGTCACGCAAGCTATTCCAGATAATTATCCTGCTCATCGGCTGCACGATGGGCTCCGCACTGAGTTACTCGCAGCGCCTTGAAGTGACGCTTCCGGAAGATCCCGCGACTGTCATTGCAGTGGTTGGGAACTCCAACGTTTTGTTGGGGGATTTGTTGCCACAGGTCGATGCGAGGATTGCTGAAGTCGAGGAAAAGTCCGGACAGAAAATTCCAGCAGAACAGCTGGGGACAGCAAGGTTGTCACTCGTGCGGGGACTGCTGGGCAAAACCATTCAAACAAAGATGATGCGTGAGTCGTTTCTTCTCGAGCAGGTTGGTATTGAGAATGCTGATAAGAGAGAGGAAGCAGACGCCACACTTTCCGGACGTGCAAGGCAGATGTTTCACGAAGCTGAATTGCCGGAATTGAAGAAACAGTACGGCACTGAGAATCTTCGAGAATTGGATGGCATGCTGCGTAAAAAAGGCAGCTCGCTGCTGGCGCGGCAGCGGGATTTCGTTGATCAGATGCTCGGACACCTTTACTTGCGTGGTAATGTAAATCGCAAACCAGAGGTATCTTTGTCGGAGATCATCGCTGAATACGATGCGGAGAAAGAACTTTACTTTAGGGCTGAGCGGGCTCGCTGGGAACAACTGACTGTGCTGAACAGTAAGTTTCCCAATGAGCAGGCAGCACGCGCAGCGATTCAGGAAATGGGCCGCGAAGCAGTATTCGGGGGTAGCATGCAGGCGGTAGCCCGAGCTAGGAGCCAAGAAGCCTTTGCAAGCAAAGGCGGTGTTCATGACTGGACGTCCCGTGGGTCACTCGCCTCTGAACCACTGGATGACCAGATTTTTACCCTGCCGCTCAACAAAATCAGTGGTGTGATTCAGGATCAGTTTGGATTTCACATCATTCGCGTATTGGAGCGTGAAGGTGCTGGCTACACACCTCGCAGCGAAGTGCAAGATGAACTGCGGAGCAAGATTCGCGAACGGAAAATTGAAGATTCTCAGCGGATCGCCCTGGATCGAATGCGGGAGAAAATTCCGGTTTGGACTTTGTTTCCAGATGACATTCCTGGTTCGAAACCATTGCCGGTCAGCCTTACTCGACGCAACGTCTCAGCGAATCGATAATGGACGGAAGTAATTCACGGCCAAACACGAAGCACCAAGGGGTTACTATCCCCGTGGGCGGTGGCATGATCTGTCTATTACTTGCTGTTTCGGCGATTTTGGCGATTTTTTCTGGCGCGGGCTGTCGACAATTTCGCTATCGTCTCCGGAATGCTCCACCCGAGCAATTTGTTCCCAATCCCCTCGATCTACCCACCGCACCTGATGCGTTTGTGTGGTCGCAGGTTATTGACGCTGTAGATGACTACTTTCGCATCGTCCGCGAAACTCCTGTCCAAAACGCGGATGGATTCATTCTCGATGGGCGGGTTGAGACAGCTTATTCGATTGGTGCATCATGTTTTGAGCCATGGCGGAAAGACAGCACGCCAGGTTTTGAGCGTTGGCAAGGTACGTTGCAGTCGATTCGCAGAAGAGCCATTGTGACCGTGAGGCCACGAGGTCCTGGATACACCGTTGAGGTGGTGGTTCAAAAGGATCTCGAAGATGTCGGGCGTGCAGTGTCGTCAACGCAGTCATCTATCGGGATCCGTCACGATTCCAGCATTGAGAGACGCGGTTGGCTGGTCGAGGGCACTCCTGAAACTCTAGGGTGGATACCTTTGGGCAGGGACTCTTCGTTAGAACAGGTAATCTTGAGCGACATTTTCGGTCGTATCACTCAGAAGGACGCGGAAGGATTACTTCATCACTGAGTGGGCATTGAAAATTCGCAGGGTGGCAGTCGAAACCGCACAATCCATACGCATTGCCTGCCTTGGTGCCGTTGAGACTATAGACTTTTTTGGGAGCTAAATTTTAGCGCGTGGGTCGCCGATACCAACGCTGCCGGGGAAACGAATCAACTCGTCCCTGCGGCTTGAACTGATTGCTCCGCCAGCCCAATGGATGCAGATGATCGGCTTATCGCCTCGCAAAATTGACTTTTCGACACTTTGCGTCACTGTCGAAAAGAGACTCTGTGAACTTGGGCATCTCGTGCCCCACCAATTCCCGATGACGCAGCGGGAAGTGATTCGAAGTGGAGAAACCGTTGGTGTTTACTTTTGTGTCCACGGCCCCAGAAGTGTGAAGCTAACCGCTATTTGTGACTTCTCCAAAAATACTGTGATCTTTTATGGTAGTGATGGAATTCGAAGTGAAAGCTTGCATGTTATGGTCAAAGAACCGACTGCCGTTTCTGCCTGATGGCAAAATTTGCCGATAGAACTTGACTCTAACGGATGGCAAACTTTAAAGGGCAAGGCATGAAGTGCTATGTCCCTTTAATGATCTTGTTTATCTGCTGCATTTTGGCATGCACCAGTGGTTGTCGAACGACAGCGCCAATCCATGCGTGGGCAGCCCCGCAACTGGGGTCGGCTGTCGGGAAGCAGGTCGCGTTGGCAGGTGTTCAGGGGCCAAGGGAGTTGGCTGACCCCTTGCAACGGCGGTTGCTCAGTCAGGCGCCCAAAGAACCTGGCCGGCAGCTGACCATGGTGAGCTTGGAGCAAATGGTGGCCTATGAGTCCCGCAATCCTGCACGCTCTGGTTCAAAAATACAGCTTGTTTCCGCCCTCGAGGAAACCCCCAATGATTTGGCGATCGCCAGTGTTGCGAGACATCAAGGTCTTGATTATGTGCTCCGTGGAGAAGTGATTCAGAAGCGGTCTGCGTCACAGCAAAATCAGGCAGAGCCGGGGACGCTGAAAGTTTCGTGGCGTTTGACCGGACTTGATGCTGGGTACCCGAGTGGCGGAAATCCAATTGCGCTTGATGTCAAAGCAGCGCGGGTACTTTATCCTGATCTTGCGGCTGTTTCAGATCTCAATGAGGTTTTGACACAGGCAATGGTAAGAGAAACCTTTCGGCTGATCACACCATCGGTGCAGCGGTATCAGATCCAGTTGGAGATTCCGTACCTGCTGCCCGGTAGTGCCAAAATCAGAAGAGGAAATCGAGCGGCGCGTGAGGGCCGGTGGGGCGACGCCGAGAAGCTGTGGTCCGAAGTTCAGGACCGGTATCCAATCCAGCTTGCTGCCCTGCACAATTTGGCTCTCGCGGCTGCCGCAGGACAGGACTTCTCCCGAGCTAAAAAGTTGGCGCGAAAGGCGATTCGCTACAGTCCCAGTGACTTGCACAAACAGACCTTGGTGTGGATCGAACTAAAGCAGAGAGCTTACCATGAAGCTTTTGCGCTTCCGGATCCACCGGAAGGTTGGTTTCTGACCGACGCGGCAAGCAAGGTCGCTACGGCAGAAAATGTGGCGGCAGACACCGTGACACCTGAGGTGTTGACTGCCCAGTGGGTAAGCGATCAGTGATCCTGCGGCGAGCTGACGTACTCCCGTTTATTGTTCTGTTGCTATCATCGCCCACAAACGGGGGTCGCTGATATTATCAGCAATCAAGTGGGCACCCTGGAAGCTCTGGTCTTGAGTGTGAATGCTGGGGATTGCCACCGTGCAGGCTCCAGCCGCAATCGCGGCAGCACACCCGTTGCTGCTATCCTCAAGAACAAGCATCTGCTCAGGCGAAACATTAAGTTCCATTGCAGCACGCAAGTACATCTCTGGGTGTGGCTTGCCATGCTTCACATCATCGCCCGTCAGAATGAAAGTGAGGTCCTGCTTCCAATTGATGGGCTCAAATAGGATATCAACGAATTTGCGACGGCTACTTGTTGCCAGACCAAACGGTATTTGCAGCGTTTTTAGATGATCAATCCACTCAGGGACCCCGGGGATTGGCGGTACTCCTTCGGCAAGCATGTCTGCGAACAGTTCGTCTGATTCCGCTAGCAGGCTTTCAGGACTATCCTCAAGCGAATGAAAGTCAACCATCTGCTGCAACGCGGCTGCTCCCACTCGTCCCATCATCCGTGACTGCAGTGCTTTGCTGTATCGTAAGCCTCTTCTTTGCAAGACAGTGTCGCCCACTTGCCAGTACAATCCTTCGGTGTCGAACAGAAGTCCGTCCATGTCCAATGCGACACCACAGATTTTAGGTGATGGTGCACTGGTCGGGAAACACTGGGATTGAGAACTTGTCGTGTGTTGAGGATTAGGAGCGGAACCGTCGGATGAGTGGGATTTGGGGTGATTCATGAATGGTTTGCTATCTGGTTTCACAATCGAAGGCGGAAGCACTGTGGGGCGGTCATTTTTTAATGCCACCACCGATGGAATGATTCAGGACGATGCCGGACATTGGTCCATCGAGCCCTACATTCCATTGAAGACTGATAAGCTTGCGGATTATCTGGTTCAGCGAGGTGACTTGTCGGAAAGTTTGCATGCGACGTTTCGGCAACGCTGCGATATTATCGATAGGTTACACCATGAACGCACCGGAGCGTATCACCGCCAGTTCACATCGCTGTACGCATCAGTCGACCCGGATAGCGACTGCAAACCTTTGCTCCCCGATTCGGGAGGTGGTTTGCGTGATGCATTTCAGAATATCACGCGGATGACAGAGGATGATCAAACTTTATCAACGCAGTTAGCGGCTTCCGGTTCCTTCAAGCACACTTCCGCTGCTGGAGAAACAGGCCGGGACGACTTCGACCTCGCTGAATTGGGGACGGAAAAAGACGCATCCGTCGAACAGGGACAAACAGAAACACGAGAGTCAATGCAACGGGTCATCGATCTGTTTGGTCAGATCATGGATGATGCGGGCTACAAGAAGGTGGAGCGTGCAGATATCGAGAAGTGCGTTGGCGTGGCCAGTCAGTGGGGTGTTCCTCTACACGTTGATCTCGATCTGTTCGAGCAACTTGTGGTGTACGCACGCGGTGACATCATGGGAACTCGCTTTCAGCGGCGGCTGCGGAAAATGTATCGCATGGAAGCGTTTGAAATCCCCGTCTATCAACGCATGGTCGTCGCTTTTCGGCTCAAATCTGAATTGCAGGGTGATGAGGCGTTGAGCACTGACAAGATGCATTTGCGAATGTTCAAGAATATTCCCAAGGAGGATGTGGACACATTATTACCCGGTGCTCGGGTGCGGATTTCAGGTTTGGATCATGTGAAGATTATCGTTCCAAGCTTGGGAGGGTTTCTAATGTCACTTCGCAAAATCGCACAGTACGCGATTCTGTTTGCTGTGATCGCATTGCATTGGTCTTTGATCCTGGTCGGGCTGCTGATCGGATATTTGATCAAAAGTACGCTTGGTTATTTCGAAGCCAAAAAGAAAAGAGAGCTGAAGCTGACAAGGAATCTGTACTTCCAAAAACTGGATACAAATGCCGGGGTTGGGCATCGCATCATTCAGCAAGCACACCGACAGAGAACGTGCGAGTTAGTTGTCGCGTGCTATGCGATGCAAACTGCTGATGAACCACTCAGTGCACGTCGGTTACGTCGTCGATGTGAACGAATTTTGAGGGAGGCGGTTGGCGTCGAAATTGACTTTCAGATTGAACGTGTGCTGAGGTCGTTACAGGAATTCAATGGTGCGGTGAGTGACGGGAAACGGTGGCGTTTGACACCTTTGGAATCCCTCTCCTGAGCTTGTGCCTGTGCGAACTGACACCCGTGTCACGTGGGACAGTTGTTTGTCGGTTATGGCTCGCGGACAGCTTCGTCGACCTGAGGTAAATCGTCGAGTGTCTGGAGCCCAAAAAGAACGAGAAATCGTTCTGTAGGGTGATAGTGGGGAATAGCACGTCCACCTTCGGGCGGTTTTATCCGTTCCATTTTCAATAATTGACGTCTGACAAGTTGGTTCAGTAGGGGGCCGCTTTCACGTCCTCGCTGATCCTGAACCTTCTGAGCGGTGATCCCAGGTTGATAAGCCACGAGTGAAAGTACCTCGATTGCGGTTTGGCTGAGCCGAGTCTCTCTAACTTTTCCCAGGAATGATCGACGTACTGCTTCAACCTCCGGTGCGATGGACATGCGATAACCTTGCTCATCACGCATGATCCGCAAGCCCTGATCAGCTTCTTTGTAAGATTCATTGAGTTGGTCAACCAACACAACGACTTCCTCAGGAGAAACATCTCGCATCAATGATGCAAGACGCTGCTCAGTGAATCGCTTGTTCTCGGGGTGCCCGACAAAAAGAGCCGCTTCAACGATTGCTTCGGGGGTGACATAGGCTCCGTCTGCGTCGCTATGCCCTGGCTCCTCATCCGCGATGTCTGTTTCAGATGCTTCATTTTCCGGAGCGGCTTCTTCAGGTTGTGCAAAAGCTTCGGGGTCATGTTCGGCAGCGACACGAGCATAGGCCGCACCGAGATCATCCATCGAAAGTCCATCAAGGTCTTCGGCAAACTCGTCTGCGAGTTCTTCCTTGAATTCCAAGGCAGCATCGTCCGAATCACCCGACTCGTCGTGGTCGGTTGGTTTCGCGTGTTCGTCGTCGTCCATATCGGCTTCCTGATCCTGCTTTGTCGCGGTCTCATCGAGTCTTGTTTAACACGGCTGGCTTCAGTGAGGTTGATTCAATGCGAAATGATGCATGCTGAGTGAATGAGAGGCAACACGCCGTTCTTAAGTTAGGCTTGATGGGGGGTCATACCCATTCCTGAATCGTGGGTTTGATGACGACCTCTGGTACGTTTGCTCGCGGTGGCAGAGCGCAGATGGTAACCACTACCGACGCGATGTCCTCAGGCTGTAGGATGGCGTCTTTGTGTTCTTGCGAAACCGGGTTCGGGCGATTGTCGAGGATCGGCGTGTTGACCTCACCGGGATATACATTGGTAATGCGAACGCCCTCTTCGCGAATTTCATTGGAGACCGCAGTGCCGAGAGCCGTCATCGCAAACTTGCTCGCGCAGTAAACGACACCACCGAGTGTGATCGCGCGTTTACCGGCGACGGATGAAATGTTGACCACCAGACCGTCTTTGCGTTGACGCATCGATGGCAGCACTTCGTACATGCAACGGTATGCACCGCTCGCATTGATCGACAACACACGTTCCCAGTCCTCTGGTGACATCTCTGCCATGGTCCGTTTTTGAATATTGATGCCAGCACTGTTGACGAGTATGTCGATTTCACCCACGTTTTCGCGAATGTCTGCAAAGAATGCTTTTACGCTCTCTGTTTCAGCGACATCAATTGCATGGGTTCGAATAGGGTGCTCGCTTCTGACTTGGTCTGACAGGGCCTGTAGCGGGGCGACGCGTCGACCTCCTACGGTGACCTTACAGCCTGCCTCAGCAAGTCCCTTGGCGATTCCTGCTCCAATACCCGTTCCACCACCTGTGATCGCGACGACTTTACCTGCTAACTGATTCACTCTGAGACGTCCTCGTATGCGTGTTTTTTACAAAAGAGGAGTGTAGCAGAGTCCCACACCAACAGCACGACCAGAGACAGGCTTGTGATTCATCTTCCACTTGTCGGGCGGTCGCCGTCAGTTGTTGGTGGCTCGCGATTTGTCGCTGTTCTCCGAAGGTCAGCCATTGCTGCCAGCAGGCACGAGGCTGTTATGGAGGGGGACTGCGAAACTGCCTTGTTTCCTTGAGATGTTGCCTCAGATCCGCTCGACATTGACTGGCAAATTTTGCGACTTCGGCGGTGCGATAAGACGGATAAGTCCAGCGGTGGTGCTGCCACGCTTTGCCAACGTAGGTTAGCGTAACCTCCGCAAACATGCCATCACGTAGATAGAGACGATGGTCGCGGTCCTTGGTGGTTGCGAGTACCAACTTGGCTTGCGTCATGTAACCTGGGTCGAGGTTGAGAGGACGCGATTCTTCATGCTGCGATGATTCTGTGAATTCATGTTCCCATTGATTGGTTTCGTTTTTCCAGTCCGCCAGTCCACCAGGATCGGTGAAGCCCGCGACGGCAATCAATGACTTCTGCAGGCCAGACCCCATCGAGGGTGTGTAATAACCACCTGCTTCAAATGGGATTTCAGCGGAACGAATGAACGTTTGTCCCCAGCGGTCGGCCAGACGCGAGATGGCCCACTGACGCGCGGCATCGTGACGCGTGATAACGGCGCAGAAACGCACGACCGGTTCGATAAATCGAGTGGCAGACATGAGTGGGGCCTCCTCTGCGAATCGTTCAGGGCTTGTTAAACTAATGGGACGGCGTGGGAAGAAGATAATAACCATCACGCCGGTGTTTCGTCTTGCCCCCATCATGTTTTGTCCTTTGCAAAACGCTGTTGTCGCTGCGAAAATCAGCTGCTGTCGCTTGCTAGTGCACCCTTTCGTACATGAACTTTGGTATTCCGTATGCATCCTTGGATTTCTGACCGTGCTGATTCGTTTGATAGCAGTGGTATACGTCGTGTTTTTGATTTGGCGGCCAAGCTGAAGGATCCAATCAATCTTTCGATTGGGCAGCCGGATTTTGATGTTCCAAATGAAGTCAAGAAGGCGGCCATCGAGGCGATCGAGTCTGGAAAGAATGCTTATTCACCAACTCAGGGGATAGGGCCTCTGCGAGAGCGTCTGCAGCGGCAAGTTGGCCAACAGTATCCCAATCACGGGGATCGGGATGTGTTTGTCAGCAGTGGAACCAGTGGTGGATTGATGCTGGCGATGCTGTCGATGATCAATCCGGGCGATGAAGTGGTTTATCTGGATCCGTTTTTCGTGATGTACCCTGCATTGGTACAGATGTGCGGAGGAGTTCCGGTGCCAGTCGATTCCTATCCGGATTTTCGACTTGATCCAGAAAAAATTGAGGCGGCTATCACGCCCCGCACCAAAATGATTCTGCTCAATAGCCCTGCGAACCCTACGGGAGTGACTGCAGCGGCAGCTGACTTGAAGCAGGTGGCTGAGTTGACGGCAGAGAAAAATATTGCGTTGGTATCAGACGAGATTTACAGCAATTTTCATTATGACGATGAGTTTGTGTCACCGGCTATCTATAACGATCAGACGATTGTGATTGATGGATTCAGTAAGAGCCACGCGATGACAGGCTGGAGAGTGGGGTACGTCCACGGACCAACTGAGGTCATGGCTGCCATGCTCAAGTTGCAGCAGTATTCGTTCGTTTGTGCACCACAGCCGGCGCAGTGGGGCGCCATCAGGGCCATGGAAGTCAATCTTGATGGCTATCTGGAAGATTATCGACGCAAACGTGACTTGGTGGTTGAGGGGCTCA
>DOPG01000343.1 GCA_003513555.1 Rhodopirellula sp.
GCTCGAGAAGAAGACGCTCGAGAAGGAGGCATTCGAGAAACAGATCCAACCGCTGCTTGTCAGGTTCTGTGGAAAGTGTCATGGGAAGGTGCCCAAGGACAATGATCTTGATCTCACTGGCTTCAGTTCGGCTGGAGCGATCCTGGCTCGGCCAAGAATGCTCAGTAATGTCGCGAAGCGGGTGCGCGAGGGTGACATGCCGCCGGGGGAGGAGCCGCAGCCATCTCAGGCTGAGCGAGAGCGACTGCTGCATTGGATCACGGCAGCGCTTGATGAGGAGGCCGACTTGCGGGCTGGTGATCCCGGGCCTGTGACGCTGCGTCGGCTTAGCAATACGGAGTATGACAACGCGATTCGCGATTTGACCCGGGTGGACATGAAGCCAACACAGGCCCGTGAGTTTCCGGTTGACAGTGTTGGTGGCGAGGGCTTCGCTAACGTCGGGGATGCCATGCCGGTAACGCCCGAATTGGTTCAACGCTACCACCAGGCCGCTCGCGACGTTGCCGCGCGGGCAGTGCTGCTACCGCAGGGGTTTCGTTTCTCGCACTCTCCGGACCGACCCACGTGGACCGCAGAAACGCTGAAGTCGCTCCGCAGCTTTCACGCCCGCTACGCTGGGCCGAATGGAGAGCCGCCATTGAAGTTACATCTTGCAGCGACCCTCCGCTTTCGGGATAGGTTCACCAACGGGGGCGCGGCTGAAATTGCTGCTGTGGCCACTGAGGAGCAACTCAATGCGACTTATCTGACTGCGCTATGGAAGGGGCTTCATGGCACGGCAGTCTCGTCCTTACCAACAGCAGAAGTTGGTGCTCGAATGCGGCAGTGGCGAGAGAAAGCAATTGAGCTTGAGGCCTTTGAACAACGACGACAGAACGCTGTCACAAAGATCGAGTCCGATTGGGCATCGTCGAAACGTGTCATTGCCGCCGCGAAAGTTGGGGAAGGTGGCTCGGAAACATTCGAAAGCACGATCTCGATACGGCGGGGCGAACTACTACTGTTGACGGTGCTACCAAACGAAAATCACGGTGCTGACAGTACGGTAGTCGAATGGACGATCCGTGAGAAAGCTGGTGCTCAGCGAATTTGGAGCGTCTCTGATCTGGTTCCAAATCTAATGAAAGGTAACTCTTGGGTAGGCGAGGATGGGGCCCGCTGGAGCTTTTTGGAAACGACTTCGACGCCGAAGTTTCTTACCGATCGGCGCGACAGTATCTCTGGACGAACCGAACTCAAGTCGTGGAGCCTCGGCTCCGAGCCCTCGGTCTTCGTGAACGTGGGCGAAGAGGATTTGCCGGTCTGGGCGACTTTGCCCGCACGTACGTTCTTTGTGCACCCGGGACCGTTACGACCAGTGTCTGTTGCTTGGACAAGTCCGCTTGCTGGTGAACTGCTGGTCTCGGGACGCGTGGCCGACGCCCACCCTGCGGGGCTCGACGGTGTTTCGTTCGAACTTTCGCATATGGCTGCTCCGGAGCTCGGAGGAGCATTGTCCGATATGGGTAGCACATCCACGGGAAGGCCGGACCCAGGGCCGCATCCGGCGCCATTAGCATTCATTCGAGAAAAGTGGCGGGCAGCAGGTACGGATCCAGCACCGGTTCTGGCAGCGATCAAAGCTACGCAGGATCAGTTGTTTCAAGGGAATTACATGAAGCATGCTGTCATCGCGGTGGGTAACGGCTTTCCCGCGTGGGAGGAGTTACGCCGTGTCGTCGCTTCTGAACGGGTTGAGGGTGCCGCACGCGACCCGGTATTCCGTCTTGTTTCGTTGCCTGTTCAGCCTGATGCGTTCGTCGTCTGGAACCGACTGCGGTTGGAGGGAGGCGACGGAAGGACGCTTGTGTTCGCCGAGCATCCAGAATTGAAAGCGGCAGTTGAGAGAGCGTGTGGAATAAAGTTTGGCTATCATCCGCTGAATCGACCAGTCCCTAAATCTGCGCTGGTCACGGCTGCAGGCGATGAGTTGGTCATCGACCTCAGCAAGCTGCCGGCTCCGCTCCACGAGTTGCTCGAGCTGCCCCGGTTTCTTCGTGCTGACGTAAGCCTTGACGAAGCCAGCCCGGAAACGGCTGAGGTGCAGGCGTTCCTGGTCGCCGCGACGGGTGGCGGTGGCAGGCTGGCCGAGCGGGTCGCCAAACCGACCTTGGGCGACCCGCAAGTCGCGAAGATTGTCCATCCCCAGGTTGCCGCTGAACAAGCCCGGTCAGCTGTTGAGTTTCGAGCTCTTTTTCCGCCGGCAGTTCTGTTCGAGCCGATCGTCCCGCGCGACGCTCAAGGGAGCATCTTTCTGTATCACCGTGAGGATGAGCCTCTGCGCCGACTCCTGCTCGATGAGCCTGGTCGAGTTGAGCTCGACCGTTTGTGGGGTGAATTGGACTTCGTCAGCGAGCAGGCGTTTGCCACACCACGCATGTACGAAGAAATCTTGCAGTACTACCGCAACCCTAACGACGGCGCCCGCATCATGTTTTTCTATGTCCAGCTGCAGGCACAGCAGGTGGAGCAGAAAAATGAGGCTCTTCGCGAAGCCAAGGTCAATGCGGAGACAACGCACTTGGAGGCGCTGCTTGCCTTTGCCTCGCGTGCTTGGCGCAGGGCACTCACTGGAAAGGAAACCTCCGCAATCCTTGCGTCCTATCGTGCTGATCGTGCTGAAGGCATTGAACACGCGCGGGCATTTCGTGCGGCCCTCACACGTATTCTCTCGTCGCCGTGGTTTATCTACCGCGTCGAGCAGCCGGCGCACGGGTCGAGCTGGCAGCCGGTTTCGGGTGAAGAGCTATCAACGCGATTGAGCTTCCTTTTATGGGACTCGATTCCTGACGATGAATTACGAGCCAAGTCAGCGCGTCTTCACGAGCCAGCGATCATGGAGGGGCAACTACGTCGAATGCTGAATGATGGTCGGATTCGCGGCATGGCTCGTGAGTTCGGCACCCGCTGGCTGGGTGTTTGGGACTTCGCCACAAACCACGGTCGGAACCTGGAGCAGTTTCCGGAATTCACACCGTCCTTGAGCCGGGCGTTGGCAGAGGAACCCGTGCGATTTTTCGAGGATCATTTTAGGAACGATCGTCCGGTCGCCGAAGTGCTCGACGATGATGCGGTCATGGTCAACGAGGTCCTCGCCAGCCATTACGGTATACCTGACGTGATCGGTCCAAGATGGCGTCGTATTGAGAAAGTGTCAGCCTACAGTCGCGGTGGGTTACTTGGCTTTGGCGCTGTGCTTGCCAAGACGGCAGCGGCCACTCGAACCAGTCCGGTCAAACGTGGTGCGTGGGTGGTTCAGATGCTTGGTGAGCGGTTACCCCCTGTTCCGTCTGACGTTCCCCCGCTGCCTGAGACGCTTCCGGAAGGGCTGAGCATGCGGGAGATTACGGAGCGTCACCGAAAAGATCCGGCCTGCGCTAGTTGTCATGTGCGTATTGATCCGTACGGAATGACGCTTGAACAATTTGATGCTCTTGGCCGCTTGCGGCCCGCCGAAGATCTCAAGTCTGGTGTTGCGAGAGCGACTACCCGGGACGGCGTCGAGATCGAAGGTTTCGTCGGCCTGCGGAGTTATCTCGGTGGCCCCCGACGTCAGGACGTGCTGCGCTCGCTCGCTCGTAAATTGACAGGCTATGCGTTGGGCCGTGCCGTTCAGCTTTCAGACCGGAAGCTGGTCGATGAACTGACACAGACAATGATCGACGGCGGTCGCTGGTCCGAAGTCTTGCTGATCATTGTCCAAAGTGAACAGTTTCGTTGTGTTCGACCGGATACAGCGACTGCTTCAGCCAAACAAGGAACAGCGAGTTGACATCTTAGCGACGCTCAGCCACCTGTCGCGACACGCAGCTGATTGTTTGCGATTTGCCTGATAAACTACAAGCACAGGAGCATTCCCATGTCCATGCGATCTCATTCGGCCGTCTCGCGGCGCACCTTGCTGCGCGGACTCGGTGTATCGATGGCACTGCCGTGGCTCGAGTCGCTAACGGTCGCCGCTGCCGAAGCCCCCAAAGCTGCAGATCAGCCCCCGACTCGCACTCTTGTCACTTTCACTGGCATGGGGTTCCACTCGGAACACTGGTGGGCCAAGGGAGAGGGTGAGGCAATGGAACTCGGGCCATGTCTGAAGCCGCTTGAGTCTTGGAAGCAGCAGTTGGTCTTTCTTCGCGGCCTGTGGAACGAACAGGCCAATAACGGAGTTATCCATTGCATGCAAACGGGGAATATGTTGAGCGGTGCGCCGATGTCAAAAACCGAGGTTCATACCGGGGTCAGTTTTGACCAGTTGATGGCGCAGCAGATTGGCCGTCGCACTCGGCTACCGTCTCTGGTGCTTGGCTGTGAAGGGCCGATCCCGGGGCTTCAAGACGGGCATCCGCTACTTTATAGCTCGCACATTTCGTGGAGCACAGCCGTATCACCCACCTGGACGGAAACGCGTCCAGCGTTGGCCTTTGATCGTCTTTTTCGCACGAAGCCCAATCGTGGTGACCTTCGAGTTGTCGATGCTGTGCTTGAAGATGCACGGTCACTACGGACACGACTCTCTGTCTCCGATCGGCAGCGGTTCGAGGAATATCTTGGCAGCGTTCACGAGATCGAGGGACGGATCAAGCAGGCCGGCCGGGGGCGTGAGGCCGGTGGCTGGAAGCCAACTCTGACCGCCCCGGACCGCCCGAGGCCTGCCGATGGCATTCCTGCTGAGATCCCGGATTATTGGAGGTTGATGAATGATATCGTTCTGCTCGCCTTTCGCACGGACTCCACGCGGATTGCGACCCTCAAATATTGCAACGATGGCTCGATACTGACTCACACGCACGCTGGCGCCAAAGATCAGCATCACCAGATGGCACACACCCAGCCGTTGGAACTCGTAGGGGTCAATCAGTTCTTCACTGCCCAGCTCGCTTACCTGTGTGAGCGGATGGCGGAAGTCAAGGAAGGCGATCGCACTCTGCTCGACAACACCACCATCATGCATTGTTCGAGCATGATTCATGGCAACCATGACGCCAAGCAATTACCGGTGGTCCTGCTCGGTGGCGGAGGCGGCAAACTTCGCGGCGGCCGCGCGTTGGACTACCTCGATGCTCCTAACCGTCGCATGTGTAGTCTGTTCCTCAGTTTGATGGATTGGGGCGGCCTCGAGATCGAACGCTTTGGTGATTCAGAGGAGCGGTTGATAGACCTTTGATTCGGGATCAAGGGCAAGATCTACAGGCAAAGAAAAAGTCCCACGATTTGACGAACACATTGTGGCTTGCGGCTACTTGTTCACAATAACTATCAAGCTGTGATTGAAGCCTTGGCATGCTTGTTTTTGTGCCGGCGATCCCGACAAGTCTACTCAGTTGTCTTGCACTCCAGTCTTCAATTCAAGTCTGATGCTCTCTTCAAATGTTGTTTTTTCCTGACATGACTGTGTCAATATCTGCCCAAAATCAAGGATCGGAAAAGCGATAGCACAAGTTCTTGAGCATTCTAATCTTGTTTCTGTTTGACCGCTCACTGTTATCGTTCAGTGAAACAGTCTGACGCGACGATCGTCAACAGTATGTCGCGCAGTCTGAAACCGTTGTCAGAAGCTTGTTCGTGCAGAAGTTCAAGAGTTTCGCGATCTTGGAAAGTGATCTGGCGTGCCATGGCATACGAGAAAATGTTTTCAACGAATACGCGCTGAAACTCGTCTTGGTCTTCCAGCAGAATTGTCTTTAGCCCTTGTGGCCCCTCGAAGGTTCGACCGTCCCGATGGACGGTT
>DOPG01000393.1:0-8007 GCA_003513555.1 Rhodopirellula sp.
GTTGCTTGCTTGCGGAACATCGAAGAGCTGCCCATTGGCGGTCATGCTTTTTTGCCAAGATCGACATGGACCTGTTTTTTATGAAGGAATCCTGATGCCGTTGATTCAGTTTGCCGGGGAAACGATACGCTGCACACGAGCCGACAATCTGCGATCGGTTCTGATGCGGCATGAGCCTTCTATGAGAGGCAAGCTTTATCATGGTGTGGCCGGCCTTACGCATTGCCGAGGCTTGGGCACATGCGGCACATGTGCAGTCGAAGTCCAAGGTGAACTGACTCCCATGACTAAGGTTGAAAAGTGGCGACTCGGATTTCCACCTCACCAGGCAGGCTCTGGCTTGCGTCTGGCCTGCCAAGTCGGCGTGATGGGGGATTTGTCTGTCACGAAACATTCAGGGATGTGGGGGCACCGATTCGACGATTAAGTGGCAGGATTTTGTGTTTGGGCATCACAATGACGCTCTGCTGGTCGCGGATTTGTGCCTTAACCTGAGGCCGAGAAGGAAAGGTCGCGTCTTAACTGTTCTGTGAAAAATCAAAATGCACATGGCTTGAGCAAAATGAATATACAAAGAAGAGAAGCGTTCGTTGTGTTGACGGGAATGCTCTGCGTGCCCGGTTGCAGTGGCGATCCGGTGACGAATGCTGTCACGGATGTTGTCGAGGAGGTTCCAACAGAGACACTAGAAAGTATTCATGTTGGCCTTAGAGGCTTCCAGTTGGTAGCGTTCATGGTGGGTAAGCGAGTTGTGCGATTGCCTCACCCTGCTGTTCGAATTCTTGGTGTGGCTCTTGTTTCAACGGCCTTGGTTAGTCTCTTAGCAATCGAGTATCTGGATGACGAGTTAAGGCGAAGGCAGATCCGTGAAGAATTATCTGAGGACGAGCGATCATCGATTGAAGCACAACTTGCGGTTGTGTTTACGACCGAGAATGGTTTGGACGAACAGGTCCACTTAGGGCCGAATCGTTACGAGTCGCTTTAACGAGAGATGCTTGCCGGAACTTTGGGCCTGAGGCAACGGTTGTTTTCGTTGCTAGCTTGTCTGAGTCACGTGTTCAAGACTACATCAAGACTACATCAAGACTACATCGTGACTACATCGTGACTACATCGTGATAGGGCTGCCAGCATCGTAAAACCCAGTTTTGCATGCCCCCGGCCTTGCGATACATGGCACTGGTGATTGTGCTGGGGCGAATGAAGTGCTCGAGTCAAAACTGACACATGGGACAGCAGGTTGGTGATTGGCCTTTCGCCTGGTTACTTGACGATGCGGAGCTTCCTCAGTTGCTGCCCCCGAACGCGAATGTTCCTGCCTGCAATTGCGTTGAGTCGGCTGATTTTCTCACGCAGTTGGCATCGCACCGGTTGATTGCAGAAATCAGAACCGAGATTAGCATCTTGATCCTATCAAGGGACTTGAGTTGGCTGATTTCAGCTGGTCGACCTAGGATCAGTAAGTGGAAACTAATTGGCTTGGTGTCTTCTTTTCGCTGTTCGAGGGCTGGGTTCTTGGGGGAACAAGTCACAGCGGGGGAACAAGTCACAGATATCCGAAGTAAATCCCGACCTCGCAGCTATAATGGGGAACATAGGGCGGTATTGCTGCGTCTGAATTTTCGAGTGATGGGACCGCTTACCCGTCCAAAACCCCGCTTTTTTAGGGATGTCGTCGTTGTCAGCGGCTTTCCTGCGGTGTCGGGGGGCAAACCACGCGTGTTAAAGCGTAGGGATCATGGCGGATTTGTTTGTCCTGACGCCTATGCGATGCCGACGGTTTACCGATGACAAACCATTGCAAGCGAGCGTGGATCCCAAATGTCCATGCTGTTTGATTCATTTTCCTGTCTCTTTCTGGCTTCTTTTGAGACCGATCATGCACTTTTCGACCGATTCTTCCTCACCCAATTCCCGTCGACAGCGATTTCTGAAGCAATTGTGGGGCAGCTTATCCGGGCGTGGGTCGCGCCAGACGGATACCAGTCGCAACGGGTTACAGCTAGAGCCGCTGGAAAAACGCCAATTGCTGGCAGGTGATCTGGAGTTGTTGTTCACGGAGCCCACCGCTGACCTGGGCATCGGGAGCGATGTCAGTGAGGTCGCAGATGCGGGGTTGCAGGCTGACGGGATTGGTGAAGGCGAGGCTGCTGATGACTTGGTGCAGTTTGCCAAGGATTTGGACACTGCTGGGGTCAAGTATTACGGCGCCGCTTGGTGCCCCGCCTGTACCCAGCAAAAGCAGTTGTTCGAGGACGGCGGCCACTTTTTGCCTTTCGTTGAAGTGACGAATCCTGACCGAACCCTGAATTCTGAAGGAGTTGCCAATTCGATCACCAGTTTTCCAACTTGGATCTTTCCAGATGGCACTCGGGTAGAGCAGGTTATGACTCTGGCTGAACTGAGCACCGCGAGTGGTGTGGTGATTCCGCAGAGTGAGCTTCCGTCCTTTGCGTCGATCGGTGATCAAACTGTTGACATCGGTGCTCCTCTGCATGTTGCTGTCGATGCATATTCACCTTTGGGTGGGCCGTTGACGGTCACCGTCTCGGTGTCTGATCCCAGCTTGCTGGAAGCACAAGTGCTGACAGGCAACCGATCCATCCAAATTGATATGGAAGGTTACGGTGATATGGTCTTTGAGCTCTTTGAGCAAAGAGCGGCCCGTCCGACTTCGCGAGTGATTCAGTTAGCCGAAGAAAACTTCTATGACGGAATTATTTTCCATCGGGTCATCGATAATTTCATGATTCAGGGTGGAGATCCCACCGGCACCGGAACAAGTGGATCCAGTTTGGGTACGTTTGATGATCAGTTCAATCCTGAATTGTTGCATGTGCGGGATGGGGCACTTTCGTTTGCCAAGTCGAGCGACGATACCAACAATTCCCAGTTCTTTATCACGGAAGTCGCGACGCGTTACTTGGATGGAAATCACTCCGTCTTCGGGCAAATCGTTGAGGGTTCTGATGTTCGTGAAGCAATCAGCGAAACCAGCACGGGACCCTCTGATCGACCTGACATCGATATCGAGATGACCTCGATCAATGTTTTCACAGACACCGAGAACTCGATTGTCATGCTCAAGCCAACAGGTGTTGGAACGGGGCAAGTCAGTGTCACGTATACCGTGACAGACCAAGCTGGAAATAGCGTTTCGGAAACGAACCAGGTCACCGTGGGTACCGACTCCTCAAACACCCAGCCTTGGCTCAACGATATTGCAGATCCAGCACCCACGCCCGTCAATACCAACGCTGAACTCCAACTCACCAGTACAGATGTTGAAGGCGATGCTGTTACTTATTTTGCTCAATCGTTGTCGTCAGGGGCCAACGGTTCCGTTTCGATTGATGCAACGACTGGTTTGATGACAGTGACGCCAGCCACGGACTTCGAAGGGGTCATCAATGTCCGTGCGGGAGTTCGGCCTGGAACAGGGGTGGTCGGTAATTCTGGCAGTGACAGCGACACGCAGACGGTTGCGTTCACGTTCGAAAGTGAGGGCATTCTGGCTCCGACACTGATTGATTTAGCTGCGTCCAGCGATAGCGGTGTGAGTGACATCGACAACGTGACCAGCAATGGGGGAATGACGTTCCAGATTGATGGTGTCGAGGGAGGAGCAACCGTGGAACTGGTTGATTTGGGATCCGGTGCAGTGGTTGGAACTGCGGTTTCGTCCGGCACGAGTGTCTTGGTAACGACCAGTAACATCGCTGCACTGGGGGATGGCACTTATCAACTGGCTGCGAGGCAAACCGACGGTGGACAGACAAGCACCTTCTCGCCAACGCTGACGGTGATCTATGACACAACTGAACCAGCAAGCGTTTCTGACACGGCCAATACCGACGCCAATATTGGAACTCTCTACAGTACTGACTTGATCAGCAGTGAAGAAGGAAGTGGGCTTGTTTACAGTCTGGTCAGCGGTCCGGCCGGGGCAACACTCGACAGCAACTCCGGTATCGTCACTTGGACACCGACGAGTCAGCAGGTGGGAGCACAGACCTTTTCGATAGAGCTCACTGACTTGGCGGGTAACGTCCGTTCGGATTCTTTCACAGTCAACGTCGCTGAACCACCTGTGGCTGCCATTCGCATTGACCTGACTGACTTGGAAGGAAACCCGATCACGGGAATTGCTGCCGGGCAGGAATTCCTGCTGAAAATGGTAGCCGAAGATAACCGAGCTTTCATTGATCGGGATGGTGTCTACGGAGCATTTGCAGATATCACTTTTGATGAATCACTTATCCGTCCTAAACCTGGTACTGAGATTCAGTATGATCCTGCATTCACCGTCACACGGACCGGTTCTGTTCAGGCCGGATTAGTTGACGAGCTCGGCGCAGTATCAGGTGCGACCGCCGCAACCAATCTCGCTGAAAGCTTGATCGCCACGATCCAAATGGAGGCACTCGCGTCCGGGAACGTTAACATTATCAGCAACCCTGCAGATGACCTTTCAAGTGAGTTCCTGCTTTTTGGTTTAGATAACGTTGTGCCAGCCTCGGCAGTCTCCTATGGCAGCACAAGCTTGGCCATTGGCCAGTCTTTCACGCTGAACGACGACAGTTATTCAGTGCTCGAAGATTCCGGTGATACCGTGCTGGACGTTCTCAGTAACGACGAGGTCAACGTAGCTGGGGAGTCGTTGACTTTGGTCTCGGCAAGTCAGCCCACCGAAGGCGGTACTGTCACGGTTGCAGGTGGAGTGCTAACTTTCCGTCCCAGCGATGATTATATCGGCCCAGTGAACTTTACGTATCGCGTGACAGACAACGCTGGAGTACAGCAGAACGCGAGCGTCAGTGTCGATGTGACGAACGTGAATGACGCACCCACGGCAGTTGATGATGCCGTTAGTGTTGATCAGAGTTCATCTGATAACCAGTTGAATATATTGCTAAACGACGAAATCACGCCGGATGAGAATGAAACCCTGATCATCAGTTCGGTCAGCACGCCGGATAACGGCGGCGAAGTCGTCATCGCAGGCGATGGCTCATCCGTCTCTTACACGCCCGCAACTGACTTTGTGGGGGTTGAAACCTTCACCTATGTCGTCAGCGATGGTGAGCTTGAGGACGTTGCCGCCGTCACTGTGACAGTGGCTCCCTCTGATAATCCGCCCACCGCAGTGAATGATGCTTACGAACTTGTAGAGGACGCTGTGTCCGCAGACTTTGTTGTGCTAAGCAATGATGTTCGCGATGTTGATGATCAGGAGTTCGTGCTGGATTCGGTTGGTGTGCCTGATCAGGGTGGCCAAGCCGAAATCAGTGCCGATGGAAGTCAGTTGACCTACACGCCAGCACTCAATTTCAACGGTATCGAGCATGTTCCGTACACGATTCGGGATACTGGCGGTGGAATCGCCGTTGGCACCGTGACGTTCACAGTGACGCCAGAGAATGATTTGCCGCCGATCGCAGACCTGACGAATGTTAACTTGAACCGCGCGTCCGCAGATAGCATCGTTTTTGAATTGACGGACCTACCCGCGAACGTTGACGCTGGAGAAACATTGACCGTCACCGTCGTGAGTGAGACGGAGCAGGGGGGGACAGCGACCGTGGATGCCGCCACTCAGGCCGTGCAGTACACGCCTCCGAACCCGGACTTTGTCGGCACGGATACGATCACCTATACAGTCAGCGATGGAGTCGAGTCCAGTACCGGTACGATCACTGTCGAAGTGACTGATTTTGAGACACGCAAAATCACACTTGCCATTGGCGACGCAGCGGGGACGCCACAGATCGATGGCATTGTGCTTCGTGGCACCAACCTGCTTGGGGAAACAGTCGAAGTTCCACTCGACATGAATGACGGCAACGCAGATTTCGGTGACTTGATGCCCGGTGATTACAACATCGAGATTCCTGCCAATCCATTCTTGCAAGGTGCAGATGAACTGCAACAGATTCCGGTCACAAGTCTGCCTGAAGATGGAGATGTCACGATCCCCTCCAATGTCGGTCCATTGAAAGCGAAGTATGTTTCTCTTCGTGATATGTTTGGATCGGCGAGCAGGAAATCGTTACTCGTTGCGATTGAACCGGGACAAACGAGCGTGCTGACAATCACGTCTCCCGAAGTCGATGTCGAAGTTACCGATGTGAGTCTCGATGCCAATACTGGCGCCGTCACTGTTCAGGCAGTTCGTACCGAAACGGATGAAAATGGTGTTGAGACGCAGGAGAACGTCGAAGCTGTGGCGTCCACGGATGACGAGAGTCGCGTGGAAACACGAGGTGTTGCCGGTGACTACAGGCTGCTGAAAATCAAACTCGATAACAATGGAGGATTGAATTTCAATCCAGTTACCGAAACATCAGGAGAAACGGAGGACGATGAGTTACCGGCCGGGGATGGCGAAGGCGAAGCAGCAGCGTCAGGGGCAGTTGCTCCAGGTCCGCTGATGATTGGCACGACGCAGGCCGAAGGAGAATCAGCGGCGGCGCTGGCGGTAACACAGGCTGATCTCTTTGTGCCGGTTGCGAGCAATCAGAGCACGCGTTCCGATGCTGTCGTACTGACTACCGACCGTGGTGACTTGTGGTTCGGTGAAGCAAACAAAATCGAAAACCTGAGCATCAATGGTGAGCATCATGCTTTCGAGGGCTCGCACGAAAACTCGCACGTTGTCGATGAAGTAATGCAAAACGTGACTGAGGAACTCACGATTATCAAGTCTGCTGGTGATGAGTTGATCGATACGGAGTCTTCTGTTCACTCACTTAATGAGAGCAGCATTGATGCCGCTTTGGGGAACGAACTCTCAGGGAGCTGACTGCCCACGGTCGCCTTCAGCATGCCCAAAACGTCGGCGGGAAAGAGGCCCCTTTGAGCACCGATCGCCTTGGACTTAGCGGCTTAAATAGCCGCACGTACAGGTTGGGAACCCCCCGTTTCCGCTGCCTGAATCGCCACAAATCCGGCGCTTGCGGGCATCGTAAGTCAATACCCCTCCCAAAAACCCCCGAAAACGTTGGGTTTTTTGGCCAAAGCCGGGTTGCATGGAAGGCGGCAGCCGAATAACACTTTGCCCATAGGAATCACGGGCATGCGTTAATCACGCCCTAATCGACCCAAAATACTCAACACTTAAGGTTCTTACCCATGGCAAAAGCTGCACTGAAGGCGCCAACCAAAACCCAAATCCTCGCCAACATCGCTGAAGAGACCGAGCTGTCCAAGAAAGACGTGGCAGCTGTTTTTGATGCTCTCGCGGGTGAGATCGAGAAGGCTATCTCTAAGGGTGGTCCTGGCCAGTTTGCGATTCCCGGACTTTGCAAAATCGTTCTGAAGGACGTTCCTGCCAAGCCAAAGCGTAAGGGCCGTAACCCTGCTGATGGTACTGAAATCTGGCTCAAGCCAAAGCCAGCCAGCAAGAAACTCACCATTCGTCCGCTGAAGGGCCTCAAGGAAATGATCTGAGCCCCTCGGGCTTAAACCCTCAATTTCCCTGCCTTTTTCGCTGTGAGTCGGTCTCAGCTGCTCTGGGGCCGCTCAGGATGTGGCTGCAAGGGATGTTGAACATGAGGCAAACGCCAGTCAGCGGAACAACGTTGACTGATGCGTGGGTAAGGCACCCGAAGAGCCTAACTCGTCTTCCTTTCATTTCATGGTCGGATAGACCAGCGGTTGCGGCTCGGGCTAGGGCCAGAATGTAGGCGTTAGCCGAAGCCATCGCTTGACCCTGGCGGCTTCGTTCATTGGCCCAACGGGGGGGATCAAGCCCTCCCTGAACTCCAGTACCAATCCTTGAGTGGCCTCATCGGCGAAAACTCAAGAGACTCAAATGCAACACGGATCGTGCTCATTTCAAGCCGCACCGCAGGACGCCAATGATATCAAACCGGGCCGGTTTTCTTGGTAGGGGCAGGATATCACCAATTTTTTTCAAATCTTTTTTTAGAACTTTCTCGCCACCTATTGGTGATGATTCACTGCGTCGGATGGCCTGGCAAAGCTAAGCATCCAAAGCTAAGC
>DOPG01000393.1:8253-12673 GCA_003513555.1 Rhodopirellula sp.
AGCTAAGCATCCAAAGCTAAGCATCAATGAGCGTTGGGGTTAGTTCTTTCGATCATGGATTCGATCTGCACAGCTTTTTTGCCTTTAAACGCGCCAGCTTTTGCGTTGTACTTGGGGACATTCTGAACAGCGAGTTCAAGCGGCGCTTTGACCTCTTTTTCAGTTGTGATGATGTCGCCAACAGACAGGTCCAGCAGGTCGCCGGTAAGAATTTTTGAGCGGGCGAGGGTAACCACGACATCCACCGGGGCCCGATCCACGCTGCTGGTGATTTTGCCTTTTGTTTCTTCCGACGGGGTCGCTTTTCCATACCCGACCCATCCGTTGCGAGATAATTTTGAGGTGTAGTTCTCAATTGTATTGAAAGGGATGCACAGGTTAAGCATTCCGCGATTCTGAGCCAGCGTCAGTTCAAAGCCAACGAGAATGACAACTTCGTTGGGTGGCACGATCTGAACTAGTTGCGGGTTGCTTTCGACGCTCTCAACTTTCAGGTCCAAGTCAACGATATTTTGCCAGGACTCGTTGAGTTGGCTCAGGAAAATATCGACAATCCGGCCGATCAATCGGTTTTCGATTTCGGTCAGTGGGCGGCGAAGAGTGTCACTGGGTTTTGGGTCTCCCCCCAGCATTCGGTCAATGATGGCGTACGAAAGGGATGGTGCTATGTCGAGAATCCAATTGCCGTTTAGGGGTTCTGGCTTGAGGACATTGAAGCAACTGGGGTTGTCCAAGCTGAAGACAAACTCGCTGTAGGTCAGCTGGTCAACGCTCACCAACTTGACGTCGATCATGGTGCGGAGCATGCCTGAGATCGCTGCTCCGAAGTTTCTGGCTAACGCTTCATGCAGCGAGTGCATGGATCGCATCTGATCTTTTCCAACCCGTTCCGGCCGCTTGAAGTCGTAGGCGGTGATTCTTGCATTTGGACCGTTGGGAGTGTCTGGAACGCTGCCCAGCACTGGCCCGTTCTGAGTTGTTGCTCCAGTCGCAGTCGGGTCTGCTTGAGAGACTCCGGCTGTTTCCATAGCCTTGAGTAGATTTTCTACCTGATTTTGACTGAGTGATTCTTCGGACATTTGATTCGTCCCTTGGGGATTCCCGCTAAGGCATGTATTGCTGTGTGAGCCGCGTTGCAAGGAACGCTGCAGTGGCAGCTGATTTGATCATCTGATTCGTTTTCAACGCTCATTGCGTTGACCCTGTGTTCAGGACTGCCTGATCTGTCCGCTGCCCTGAACGATGTACTTGTAGGTGGTGAGTTCCCGGAGTCCACATGGCCCGCGAGCGTGAAATTTATCCGTTGAAATGCCGATTTCTGCACCTAATCCAAACACACCACCATCATTGAAGCGGGTACTGGCATTGACCATCACGGCAGAGCTATCGACCAGAGTGGTAAAGGCATTTGCAGAACGCAGGTTGTTGGTAATGATGGCGTCGGTGTGATGTGAACCATGTTGATTGATGTGCTTGGCTGCTTGTTCGACAGAGTCAACGATTGCCAGGCTTATGGTTGGACCCAGATATTCAGCAGACCAGTCCTCATCAGTGGCAGTGACAGCATCAGGGAGAAATGCGAGGGCTCGCTGATCAGCTCGAATCTCAACTTTGTGCGATGCCAAGCGTTCTGAGATTAATGGAACCACCTTTTCCGCTACTTCGGCGTGAATGAGCAGTGACTCACAGGCATTGCAGACTCCCATCCGCTGGCATTTCGAATTTTCGATGATGTCCACTGCCATCGAAAGATCGGCCCATTCATCGACGTAGACGTGGCAATTCCCATCGTAATGCTTGATCACAGGCATGGTTGCTTCCGTGGCAACGCGGCGAATCAGACTTTCACCTCCTCGCGGAATGGTGACGTCAATCAGCTCATGTAGACCAAGAAAATGTCCTACGGCTGCTCGATCTGTGGTCCCCACCAGTTGTACAGCTGTTGGGGGAATACCGAATTGCGTTGCTGTTTCTGCCAAAATGTTCACAATCGCTTGGCTGCTGTGAATCGCTTCTTTGCCGCCACGCAGGATCACTGCGTTACCACTCTTCACGCAGATCCCAGCGGCGTCTGCGGTCACATTAGGTCGGCTCTCGTAAATGAAAAAAACAACGCCCAAGGGGACCCGCTTTTTCTGAATCTGCAGCCCGCCGGGGCGGGTGAAACCATCCAACACCTCGCCGACAGGGTCGGGAAGCATTGCTATTTCGCGTAAGCCCGTGGCGATCGCGCCGATACGACTCGTGTCTAATCGCAATCGATCGATTGCGGCAGACGTCAATCCGTACTGGGGAGCTGCAGCCAGATCCCGCTGGTTAGCTTCCATGATCTGTTCGGCCGCTGCGACCAGTGCATCCGCCGACCCAATCAGCCAGCTGTTTTTGACCGATGTATCCAGAGACGCCAGTTGGTAAGAAGCAGCTTTGGCTGCCTCTGCTGTTTGTTGGCAGTATTTAGGTAAGTCGAGGGATGGTGTTGCTGACATGAATGCGGAGGTAATAAGGCAATTCCGGAACTTAACTGGACAGGGGATTGTCCGAAATGGGTTACTCAGGGTCAACGGCGATCGGGCAGATGTAGGCAGTGCTGGGGCCAGCTCGAGAAAAAGAAGAGCCTTTCGGGCCGCGAGGCCGCTAAAAATTGGTTACACAAGCAGTACCACCTGCAATGCTTGCAAAGAGTGTCGTGTCCATCTTGCTGAAAGTGCGAACGCCCGGAAGGGAACTTCGGTGTTTTTTGGGTTACGGCTGTACCTCGCTTCAGGCGAGTCCGTGGTTCGGCGTTTCAATCGACGTCGTTTAGATTCTTGCCGTGCCAGGATATGGCTTCCGTGAATTGATGACGAAGCGGTTTCGTCCACTGGTCTTTGCCTCGTAGAGAGCCTCATCGCAGGCAATGTAGGCGGTGCCCCAAGATTCACCGTCTTTGACGGCAATTAGGCCAGCACTGGCGGTGACTGTGATGGTGAGCGAATCAAGAGTTAGTGGGTTTTGCGCGAGTTTCTCCAGAATGGCACTAACAAGGGTAGCAGCTTGCTCGATATCAGAACCAGGCATTAACAAGGCAAACTCTTCACCTCCGAAGCGAGAGGCGAGCATTCCCTCGGCGATGGAGTCCAGAAGCACCTTCGCAATTTCCTTCAGTACCGCGTCACCGATGAAATGGCCGTGCGCGTCATTGACGCGTTTGAAATGGTCCACATCAAACAGGGCAAGGGTCATCGCTTGATGGTTTTGCTGGGCAGCAGCATGCATTTCGACAAATTGTGATTCCAGCTGTCTTCGGTTCGGCATTCCCGTTAGTGGGTCTGTATCGGCGTCGGCTTTGAAGCCCATAACCTTGAGTTGCCGGGCGATGGCGAACCGCACGGCCCGAAATAGCATCTGCCCTGTCACATGCCCTTTCGCCATGACATCCTGGGCACCGCTTTCAATAGCTCGCAGGGCCAGGTTCTCGTCATCGGATCCTGTAAATACTACGATTGGGATTCGTGCATCCAAGGCCCGGATTTGTTCAAAACCCTCCAGTTCAACTGCATCAGGTAAATGCAGGTCCACGAGGCTGGCATCAAACTCAATTTCCCGAAGCAGAACCAGCGCGTCAGCCAAAGTCGTCGCGTGGTCTATCTCGAACGTAATCTCTGGATTTGATTGCAGCAGACGAGTGACGAACATCGCATCGATGTTGCTGTCCTCAATCAGCAAGAGTCGGATAGGGCTGGGGTCGGCCATTTAGTTAACGTGCAAAAGAGCCGTCGAAAGGACGGTTTAACAATTAGAGCATGATACAAGAGAGCATTTAAATAAGAGTACGTCCAAGCATTGAGCCTGTCATGTGTCCGCAGCTGTAGGCGTACTGACTCGTGCAAGTCTGCGGTTACGTGTAACTGTCTTGCCGATTAAACGGTTTTAAAGGCTGAAGACTGAGTGAGGGTAATAAGAGTTGTATGTGGAAAACCGCTGAATGCCCCTTGGTATTCACCACAGCAAAAATGCGAGGGACAAGTCTCCGGAGTGCCCATTTTTTAGACCACCCAAATTATTGCGAAGGAATGCCGTTTCGCTCGGGCACAGGGTGGCTTGTCAGGAACGCAGTAAGCCAGTGGGGCTGTAATCTGGCGCAACATAATGCACACGGGCGGCAACGCGGTCGAGACGCTATCTTGAAAAACGGCATGTGTTTCAAAAGGGGCGTTGACTAAAAGGCCGATTCTGTCGAAACTCTTGGCCATGCAGCCAAGCGAGCGGACGTGGCGGAATTGGCAGACGCGCCAGACTAAGGATCTGGTCCTCAATTGCGAGGGTGGAGGTTCAAATCCTCTCGTCCGCACTCGTGAATAACGGTGTTTTTGGCGACCGAAAGGTTCGACCGGAAACACCGTTTTTCAATGGAACGTCGTGAAGAGTCGTGAAGAGTCGT
>DOPG01000393.1:12903-30072 GCA_003513555.1 Rhodopirellula sp.
AAGAGTCGTGAAGAGTCGTGAAGAGATGCGGAGCGGGGGCAAGCCGCCGAGGGAAGGCGGCGTTGGCTGAAGACGCCGCATTGAAAGATCGGGCAAGCTCGCCGCGAAAATTGAGTTTGAGTGGTTTCCTGTCTGGGGCTTATTGATTTCTGGCCTTCTACCCACTGGAATTCGAACTCAAAAGTGGGTGAAATGGGGAATGCAATCGGATTGCATGTGTGCGTGTTCGCGTAAATGACTCCAAACGCTTCGAAAGCCTCGGTCCGAAGCTCTCAGACGCGTCTGAGACGTAAGTTTGTGACTCCACTACCACTGTTCCGTAACAATGGAGGTTTCAGTAACAATGGAGGTTTCAGTGAACGGCCCAGACTTCATAAAATCTGAATTGATTCCCGTCATTGCCCAAGACGACGATACGAGCGATGTACTTATGCTCGCTTACATGAATCGAGAGGCATGGGACGAAACAATTCGCTCTGGCCATGTCGTCTACTTTAGTCGAAGCCGCCAGAGATTGTGGCGTAAGGGAGAGCAGAGTGGGCATGTTCAAGAAGTCAGGTCCATCTATTTTGACTGCGATGCTGATGCCATTTTGATCAAGGTCAAGCAGGTTGGTGGTGCAGCCTGCCACGAAGGGTATCGCAGTTGTTTGTTTCGAAAAGTTGATCTCAAAAGTGGTGCTGTCGAAAACGTGGGCGAGCGAGTGTTCGACCCAAGTGAAGTGTACAAGAAGTAACTCAAGCAACTCTCTTTTCATGGTGGATTAGGTATGCTTCGAATTGTGGGCGGAAAGGTCTTTGACCCGGCAAACAACATTGATGGTGAGGTCCGGGATCTGTGCATCGATGATGATGGCAAGTTCGTCAAGTCGGTTTCCGGCGGTCGTATTATCGACGCTTCCGGCATGATTGTGTTTCCCGGCGGTGTAGATGCGCACACGCATGTTGCTGGTGGGGCCATCAACTTTGCTCGTGCAATGACGCCAGAAGATCATCGTTGGACTCAAGCTTTCATTCGCTCGCGTGGTCGCCGATCCGGTCTGGGTGGGATGGCGCCGACGACTTTCGCCACAGGCTACCTGTATGCAGGGATGGGGTGGACCACGGTCAATGAGGCCGCTGTGCCCGTGATGTCGGCGCGGCATACTCACGAGGAACTCAGAGATATCCCGATATTGGATAAGACCAGTTTGGTCTTGATGGCCAACAACGAGATCATGTTGGACCAGCTTGAAGCAGGGAATTATGACCGAGCGAAAGATATTGTTGCCTGGTACATCAATGCGGCAAAATCGTACGGGGTGAAAGCGGTCAACCCAGGTGGCGTTGCTGCATGGAAGTGGGGGAAGGATGCCAAACAGGTGACTTCGGCCATTGAAGGATACAAGAAGCTCACGCCTGGGAAAATTGTTTCGCAGCTTGCCCGTATTTGCAATGAATTAGGCCTGCCACATCCAATGCATTTGCACTGCAATAACCTCGGCGCCCCCGGAAATATCTCGACTACGATGGAAACGCTGAAGCATTTAGAAGGGCAGCGGACTCATATTGCGCACTCGCAGTTTCATGCTTATGGGGGTGATGACTGGGATACGATGCGGTCGGAAACGGCTCAGCTAGCTGAATTCTTCAATGCCAACCCGCACATCACGACCGATGCGGGCGCCGTCCTCTTTGGTGATACGGTGACTATCTCGGCTGACGGTCCATGGCAATATCTTCTCTATGAACTGACTGGGCGTAAGTGGGGTAATGTTGATATTGAGAACGAGACCGGTTGTGGGATCGTCCCCTATTCCTACAAGCCAAGCAATATCGTGAACGCGGTGCAGTGGGCGGTTGGATTGGAGTTAATGTTGCTGATCAATAGTCCTTGGCAGGTTTTCCTTTCGACGGACCATCCCAATGGGGGTTGCTTTTGGCGTTATCCGGAAATCATCCAGCTCTTAATGTGTGCCGATTTTCGTCGCGAGTGTCTCAAGAAATTGCCGGATAACATTAAAAGCCGAATTACCCTTCCGGAACTCGATCGCGAATACACGCTTTACGAGGTCGCGACCTTAGTCTCCGCAGGACCTGCCAGAGCTTTGGGGTTGTCTCGCAAGGGAAACCTTGGATTGGGCTGTGATGCAGACGTCGCGATTTACGAACAGGACGTCGATGTGGCCCGAATGTTCAGCTATCCAAGGTATGTCATCAAGGGTGGTGAGATCGTGATTGAAGAAGGGCATATCCGCAGTGTCCCCGATGGCAGTGAGTTCATTGTTCAGCCAACTCACGACCCAGAAATCGATGACTTCATGCGTCCTCGGTTCGAAGACTGCTATACGATGTCGATGGATAATTACCCGGTTGAAATGGAGCGGATGGAGAATCCGCACGTCAGTGAGTGTGAGCGAGTCGAGTAGCACTGCTGCACCGGTTTGAGGCAATCAAAGTTGCGGCATGCCATGATTAACGATGGGTGAGTTTCGAGGGTGAACCGGCGTTAAACGTCGAGTGTTGGCTTGTCCCGTGGCGCGCTGCTCGGCACTGGCTAATCAAGGTTGCCTGCCTCGAATTGTCGATCATTTTACGCGTTCTTGCCGCTGAAAAATCTTCATGACATCATCATCCGACTGACTGATAAAAATGCTGAATTTCTTGTAGAAATCGGCAAGGGATACACCCATGTGTTTTTGGAAGGCCGCGGATTTACCGATGTGGGGAATATCTTGATACCAGCTTTTTAAGACGACCACTTCGTCCACACCTTGCACATGTATCAAGTAGGCCGTCGCCCATGCACCAAGCATGTAGTACACCGGCGCGGCCACCTCGCTATCCCAGTACGTTTCATTTTCCAATTGCCAAACTTTTGTGTTGGTAAGGAATTCGTTGATGCCGGGACGACCAATGTTGCCTCCTGTCTGTCTGAGTTGCAACATGTAGTTGTTGAAATCGAGAAGGCCAAGGTTTTCCATGAACTTGGCCGAACTGTAGGATGCCATTCCTTCAGCCATCCACGAGTTGATGTGTTGGTCGGAAGTCCGGGGGTGAGTGGTGTCGCAATGAGCCATTTGAAAAACATGGTGATACTCATGCAGGGCTCCCCACGTGTTTTCAATGGGGTCGCGTTGTCGTTGTCTTGCATTCGTCGTGACGTCTTCATAAAGAATCGGGGCTTCTTGCGTCCAAGTCAGTCCGCCTTCAGCTTCCCCTGCTAACACCGCTTGTATCTCAGCAACGATATTCGGTTGCTTGAGAAATGCTTCTACCTGTTCCCTGGCTGATTGCTTCGATTTTGTGTCGACGCGGCTCAGCGCCCGTTGGTGATAGATGTCAAGGACACTCTGCTCATTGTCTGGTCCCAGTAGATAGATGTAATACGGTCCATGGTTTCCGAAGTATTGAATCGCGTAGTTCAGCCCACGCTGGTAGTATTTAGCGAGATCACCATCAGTGTTGAGTCCCTCAGTGATTCGCAGAATCGGTCGTTGGTGTGCACGTGGTTGGCGTTGCTTTTTCGCGATGTCCTCACCTGCAACAGGGGGCATTGGGCACAGCAGGAACGTGGTGATGGCAAAGAGCAAAGCTGGACGGGTGACGCGGTGCATGGTTGCTCCGAAGTTTCAGAATACAGGGTTTCGGGACTGGAGTTTTCAAGACGAATCGTTTCAGCACTCGGTGTCGTGGAAGCCACAATCGAAAAGTTATGATTCTAGGCTGTTTTGTTCAGTGAGCATTTCTGTCGACAGGATCTGCCAAGTTGTGTTTGTTGGATTTCGATAGGAGGCACGACGAAATAACCCCGGTTGGGAGGCTGGGCTGAGGTTTGTTTTTGTATGGATCCCGCGACATGTTAAGCTACGGTCATGACTTATTCCGTGAGTGCCAAGTTATCACAGCAAGGGGTTGCCAGTGTCTCAACTTTCACCGAACCAACCATCGCCTTATGCCACAGCACCAGAAATAGCAGGGAAAGCTCCGAGATCTGGCGGGTTAGCCGTTTTGATTATCGGTTTGGTGGTCGGAGGGTTTTTTGTGGTCCTGGTGTGTGGTGGATTGGCTGTCGCTTTGTTGCTGCCAGCGGTGAGTAATGCGAGGACCGCGGCGCGGCAGATGTCTGAACAGAACAACCTGAAAATGGTAGGGATGGCGCTGCTTAATTACCATGCGGCTCATCAACAGTTACCCTGCACGGTATCCAAGGACGTAGAAGGGAACGTGGTTTCAACGTGGCGAACGGCTTTGGTTCCCTTCTTCGATGAAAGTTGGATGACGGATCCGCAGCCTGCAGCAATCCCAGCTCCCGTACCACTGAGAAAACTAGATCCTGCAGCTGCCACTGAAACCAATGTTTTTGCGATTGTTTCACCCAATGGAATGTTTTCTTCGGCACCGAATGTTGCGGTAAGTTTCAGCGATGTGACTGACGGATTGGACAAAACGATAATGGCTGTGAAACTTCCCAATCGTTCGACCGGTTGGAGCTCAACCAATGAGTTGACGCCCGACGAGGCGTTTGTTGCGATTCAATCGATCACGAAGCCCGAAGCAGGGTTCTGGCTGATGGGGGACGCAGACGTAGTGGAAATCGTATTGCCGCTTGATCGCAAGACTTTCGACGGATTGCTCAGCCGCGCTGGTGGTGAGCCTGTCCCTTCTTTCTAGTCAAGCTGCCGTCTTCGTGTCAGCCAAGAAGCGAGCGCAAGCGTTGATGGCGAATGTACCATTCGGTGCGAGCTCGGAATCGCCTCGGCTGGTATGACGCCTAGGCAGGCGGGCTAAAGCTGGGGCCAGATTTGAATGTCGTCGATTTCGATCGGGCCACCATTACAGCTGAAGACAATTGCAGATTTCCTGTTGGCAAACCCTTGAGCTGATGCAGTGAGCGTGTTTCGGTCATCGATCTTTGCAGTGACGTAAGGTCCCCATGATGTAATCCAGGCGTTGTGCCAACAATTCAACGCAAATGCCTTATTTTGCAAGGACTGATTGAGCGGAATCATGCGAAAGTGTCTCGGCGGTGCCCTTTGCTAGAAACCAGGCGTTCGCCAAGTTTGCGTAGAGAATAGGGTGAATCGCTGAGTCCGTGGATGAGCAACACGCCACCAACCGGATCGTTGTGTAAGAGAACTTTGCTGCGATTCCAATTGTGGTTGAGGATAGATGCCGGATTGCAGATCGAGTCTTGATTGAAGCGGTTGTACGTGCCAGCAGTTTGTGTTGACCATTGAACCGTCATGTAAGCTTCCAGTTCCTCGAAAACCTGTTCCTCTTGAGCTAGGCAGTTGTCGAAATCATCGTCCGCTATGGCGTGCTTGGCGCGGAATTCAGATTTAGGGCTTTGCAGATGCCAGCCTTGCAAATCTGGCAACGATTGTGATAAGCGGATCCAGCAGTAGAAAGCGGCGGCGGTGGCGATCAGAATTGTAAGGCATCGTTGCAACAGCAGCAGTGCTGGGATTCGTAATGCCCGCCAATCCAGTTGTTCTTCAGATTGTGAAGATGCAAGCTGGAACCACTCAATAGCCACCGCTGCAACTGTCACCAAGGCGGCGGAGATCACGAGCCATACCAGTGCTCGGAGCATGAATGACCGTTGTTTGACTGATGGTTGCATCTTTTGCGGGTTCCGGCGGCGACGGGCTAATTTGAAAATGGCAACGATTCGATCGAGACACTCGCTCCTACCGATGGAAAGACACGCACACGCCGTTGGAAGGCTTGGCGGGCGGGGGCATCGCCGTCGGTTTTGAAGAAACAGCCATGCTCTTTTAAAATCAAACTGCTGAACAATTCGAGAATCAGGGAAGCGGTTTGTTTGTGTCGACACGGCGTGCAAGACGTGCGGAGACCTGCATTTTGATTAAACGCACTCCGACCTAGGTAGCGGCATTGCATCTCAGGCACTGTGTGTGGGGGCGGTGCCTGTAGGCTATTCAATGGCTCTGGGGGGCGGACCGGGCGGATTTGTATGTTTCCCTACGATCCGCAGGGCGAACAGCAAGCAGGTACGTTAGCATGGTCGGCTGCAGGATTACGCGACTTTGCTGGTTAAAACGCTCTTTTTGCAGTTTAGGAGGCGAATCTTGTGGGATGATTGAGCGTTGGCAGATCTGGGTATCACGCTTGTGCGGGCAGCTCCGGCAAGGTTGGGTTTCTTCATTTAGATTTGACTCATAAACACTGGTGTGCTGAAGGGGCTAAACGTTACACTCTTCGAACCCGAGTTTGATCCGTTGAGACCGACTCAAGGCTGTAGCTGTCGCTAGTCTTGTAGTTTTTTACTTTGTGGTAGATGTCTTTGGGATGTGTGTCATGGAGTGCGGCTCAGACAACTGCTGCTCATCTCGGCTGCCTTTGTGACCCGAAAATATTAAGTTAGTCATTTGTTCGAATTGCTCACGCCGAAGCCTGCGTTTCCTGTTGTTGCCCATTTGGGTGTTGGGTGTCGGTTTGCGAAGAGTGGTGCAATCAGCAGGCTTGCAGTCGTTTGCGAGCCAAGCTTCCAGTCTCCGATTCAGCGGGTTTTGACTGTATGACTGGTTTGATACTGAAGCAAGTCGAAGGGCGGCGTGAACTCGACCGCTTCATGCGTGTTCCTTGGAAGCTGTATGGGCATGACCCTGCGTGGGTGCCACCGCTTCTTCAACAGGTCAAAGAGCGACTGTCGCGCCGCCACAATCCCTACTTCGATCATGCGGATGCGGCTTATTTTTTGGCTGAGAGAGATGGGCAACCTGTAGGACGTATCTCCGCCCAGGTTTGTCAGCTTGTTCAAGAGTATCAGGAGTCTGGGACTGGGCACTTCGGCATGTTTGAATGCGAAAATCGCCAAGAGACTGCTGATGCTTTGTTTGACGCTGGTGCAGAATGGCTTCGCCAGCGTGAGATGAAGCGGGTCATGGGGCCAGTTGATTTGTCGATCAATGATGAGATTGGGATGTTGATCGATGGTTTTCATCGATCTCCCTGCGTTATGATGGGGCATCATTTGCCCTACTATCAGGCGCTGGTCGAGAAGTCGGGCTTCCGTAAGGAAATCGACTTGTTTGCTTATTACAAAAATGTCAAAGAGCCTTTCAGTGATCGTATTGAAAAAATTATCAAATGGGCAGTCAATGATGCGAATATGAAAATTCGTGCGGTCGCAAAAAAAGATTATGACCGGGAGCTTCGAAAGGTACTCGACATTTTCCGTGATGCATGGTGCGACAACTGGGGATACGTTCCGCCCACGGATGCGGAAGTTGATCACTTGATCAAGCAGATGCGGCAGGTTCTCGATCGAGGTGCTGTCTTGTTGAGCGAAGTTGAAGGCGAGCTGGCTGGATTCATTGTGATTTTGCCCAATGTGAACGAGTATCTCCGAGACCTTGATGGACGGCTTTTGCCGATGGGCTGGCTGCGACTGCTCATGCGGCTGAAGTTTTCGACGTGCGACACAGTGCGTGTGCCGCTGATGGGAGTGCGAAAGAAGTTTCAGCGAAAGCGTGTCGGAGCTGCAGTTTCTCTCGCGTTGATCGACACGCTGCGAAAAGAGCATATGCCCGCAGGCGCGAAGTACTGTGAAATGTCGTGGATCCTCGAGACTAATTCGCCCATGCGGGGAATCCTCGAATCGGCAGGGTGTGAACGCGACAAAGTTTATCGTGTCTTTTCAAAAGACATCTAAATGTTCATGCACGCGGGCGTGGACTGCAGGGTGTTCGATCATCGCTGCCTCACTGTTGCCATCGCAACTGAGTCGTCGGAAATCCGCGATTGCTGCCACGCAGGCAAGCAACAGAGTCTTTTGTTGTTAAAAACGCCGCTATACTACCTGCCAGTCGTTTGTTTCGGTCGTCCCTTTGTTTGCTAACCAAATTGCTTCTGTTTGCTAACCAAACTGCTTCGCGGGGGTGATTGCTTTGTCTGTCTCTGAATATGCGAATCAACATGCCAGCCTCGAGTCGATGTAAGTACGTTCTGTACTGCCTGTTGTTTACTGCTTGCATCGGTCAGTTTTGTGGCAGGCCAGCATTTGCTCAACGCACCCTCTTTGAAGATCGTTTTGAAAGCCCTCATGATTTTCTGACTCAAGGCGTTACAGGGACGTCTTGGGATGGGTTTCTGGGAGCGGGGGAAAAACAGACGGCTGATCGAATCGAGATTGCTGGGGGGGCTCTGAATCTACAATCAACCAATGGCCGCTATCAAGAAGGTTGGGACCCGCTTGGACCATTGCTGTTTAAGACGGTAACGACCGATTTCAAAGCAACGGTTCGGATTGCTGACTACGAGTCACTGTCGTTCAATAATGGTGGGATAATGGCGCGTGTCGCGAATGATTCTGCTGCAGGCAAGGGAGAAGATTGGATTAGCGTGGACTACTTTCCCATCTATGGTGGAATCTACGCACGTATGGCAGATGATGGTCGGCGGGCAGAGAAAGGTAATAACGGGCAGGGACGAAATGCAGATCGTTTTCTGCAGTTGGAGCGTAAAGGTAACCTGTTTTTCCTTCGGCACAGTAAAGAGGGGAAAGAATGGCAAGAGCTCAATGGATCGCCCTTTCAACGAAGTGATCTCGTTAATGTACCGCTGCAAGTGGGGTTGTTTCAGGCAACTTACAGTGACCAACAGGGGCAAGTCAGTTTTGATGACTTTTCGCTCGAGTTGAGTGAGCCAGTCAGGCAAGCACGCGTGGTGGAGCCAGAAAACCAAGCAGTCGGTTTGCCACCCCGCGTTACCTTGCAGTGGATTCCCGGTCACGAGGCCACGCACCATGATGTCTACTTTGGGTCTTCACGTGAGGAAGTCAGCAGGGCTGCAGTTGGATCGGCGAAGGGAGTCTATCAAGGACGCTTCGCCAACGAAGTGGTGGAGCATGCGATTGAGGGACTCGATGACGGACGTGTTTTCTATTGGCGGGTCGATGCGATCGTTGGCGAAAAAATCAATGTAGGCGAAGTTTGGAGCTTCAAGGTCTACGACCGCAGTCTGGAAAACTTCGACTCATTCACGTCGAGTGACAATCTTGCTTCGAAATGGAACGTTACCGGTGATGGGACAATCGGTTTGGAGAAAGGACGCGGAAGCGACAGCAGTAAGTCGCTTGCTTTGGCTGTTGGCGATCGTGGACAGCTTGCTACGACCCTCAGCTTTGCACAACCACAGGATTGGTTGAGTTCAACCTACAACTTCCGCTCTTTGCGTCTCTACTTGCGCACGGGAGCGGCGACGAAATTGTCTCGGGTCTGGTTGGCTTGCGAAGGTGGGGACTGGGGAGCGCAGCGGGCCGACATTGAGTATCCCGGAGACCTGACGTCATTGGTTGATCAATGGGTGCAGTGGGATGTTGATTTGCGTGTGCTCTTGAAATCCAACGCCGGGTTCAGATTGGACCACGTCACAAGTTTAACTCTTGGCGTGGAAGGGTCTGGCGAGTTGCTGGTGGATGACCTGTCGGTGGAGTACCAGTTGCTTGCAAACCCGCCTGGTAACAGTCAGGTTGCAGCGGATACCAGTCAAAACGCCGAAGACGCACCGCTGTCCGCTTGGCCTCTTTACATCGACCCCGATCGATTTGTTGAACCCGTCCCGTTCCATCAGGTGACTGTCACTGGTGGATTGTGGCGAGAAAGAATGGACGTCAATCGTACCTCCAGTTTGCCGCACGTTTGGAGTCGTTGTGAGTCTTCAACCAAAGCCAATGGCGAAGCCTCACGACGATTAGATAACTTTGCCAAAGCAGCGGGGCGAATGAAAGGTGGATTCACAGGGACATTTTTTAACGACTCGGATGTTTACAAAATTATCGAGGGTACAGCGAATTCACTGCAGAATCATCCGGACCCGGAATTGGAAGCATACACGGACGCAGTCATTGATCTGATCGCGGCAGCGCAGTGGGAGGATGGTTATCTGTTTACCTTTTATTCGTTACCAAGACGCAGGCCCGAAGTGCGCTGGTCGAATGTAGGAAGTATGCATGAATTGTATTGTGCAGGGCATTTGATCGAAGCTGCGATTGCTTACAAGCAGGCAACTGGAAAACAAAAATTACTGGAGGTTGCGATTCGTTTTGCTGATTTGATATGCGACACGTTTGGCCCTCAGGGCCGCAACGACGCACCAGGGCATCAGGAAATCGAATTGGCGTTGTTTCGGTTGTTTGATCTGACTGGGGAAAGACGCTACTTGAAGACAGCTCGCTTTTTCATCGACCAGCGAGGTGACGCCGGGAGGCAGCGGCGGTACGGTACTTACAGTCAGGATCACAAATCGTTTGTTGATCAGGAAAATGGTGTGGGGCATTCTGTGCGAGCGGGGTATCTGTACTGCGCTGCAACTGACATCGCCATGCTCGAGCGAGATGAAGCGTATGCTAATACACTGTTTCGAGTTTGGGATAATGTGACTAACCGGAAAATGTATTTGACCGGCGGCATCGGTCAGCCAGGAGGGCCTGAAGGGTTTGCGGGTGACTATGAACTCGGGAATGGTTGTTATGCCGAAACTTGCTCGGGGATCGCGTTCGCCATGTGGAATCATCGGCTCCACATGATGACGGGAGAAAGTAAATATGCTGATCTGATTGAACGCACTTTCTACAATAATATGCTTAGTGCTTTGTCTGTCGAAGGTGATCGGCACTATTACACGAATCCGCTCGAAACGGGCGGTCGCGAGCGGTGGCCTTGGCCCGGACACGATTGTGCTTGCTGCCCTTCAAACCTCGTACGCGTGATCTCTGCAATCAGTGGATACGCTTACAGCCAGAGTGAAAATACGATTCGAGTGAATCAATACCTGAATAGCCGGTGTGAGTTGCGGCTTGGGGACAATACTGTCGTGCTCAGCCAGGAAACCCGGTATCCCTGGGATGGAGACATTCAGATTTCCGTTGTCCCTGAGCAAGAGTCAGATTTTGAAATCAAGTTGAGGATTCCTGGTTGGGCCCGCAATCAACCGACGCCAGGGAATCTGTATCGGTATCTTGATTCGCCTGAATTACCAGTCCGTTTGGCCGTCAATGACCGTGTGATACCCGTCAAAATTCATGAGGGTTATGTATCAATACGGCGGCAATGGAAAAAAAATGACTCGATTCGATTGACGTTGCCCATGTCGGTTCGCCGAGTAATTGCCCACCCTCGTGCCACCGCCGATAAGGGTATGGTGGCGGTTGAGCGTGGTCCCTTGGTTTACTGTGCCGAATTCATTGACAATGTGGCGGACGCCTCGCAGTGGAAGCTTGCTGATACAGCGAGTTTCAAGGTTGACTGGAATGATGGCTTGTTCGGTGGCGCGGTGACACTCTCGGAAAGGGGTGGTGAAAGCCGCAGCGAGCAAGAAGGGCTGACGTTGATCCCTTATTATTTATATTCCAATCGTGGGCAGGGAAGTATGCGGGTTTGGTTGCCCCGCGTGCCTGACGCATCTAACTGAGGTAGCCCGCATCGTTCTTGCAACTCAGCTGTGTTGAACTGTTACCCATTTCCATTCGGTAAGCTCGGAAAGGTCCGGGTCGGTGCTCTCGCGGCCGAACCCGCTATCGCCCACGCCGCCAAAAGGAATGTGTGGTTCGTCCTGAATTGTCGTTCCATTGACGTGCACCATCCCCGCCTCAAGCTCTTCTGCGAATCGCATGGCTTGCGTGAGGTTGCTTGTGTAAATCGACGCGCTCAATCCAAGGTTGGACGCGTTGGCAAGAGTGAGGGCCTCATCGGCAGAATCGACGGCATGGACAGTCGTGACTGGGCCAAAAGTTTCTTCATGGCTGATCAGCATCTGATCATCGACACCCGTCAGGACCGTCGGTTCACAGCAATTTCCCTGCCACTTACCACCACAACGCACGGTTGCACCTTTGCTGATCGCATCAGCCACATGTTGTTTGATACGGTTCCGCTGTCTTTCATGGATAACAGGGCCAATCATGGTGGAAGGACTTCGTAAATCTTCCATGCTTAGACTCTGCACAGCGGCCAGAAACTTCGTCAAGAAATCGTCGAAAATTGATTTTTCGACGTAGATCCTGCTCGATGCCATGCAGATCTGTCCTTGATACAGGAAAGATCCCAGCACACTGCCCTGCACTGCTTTGCCAAGTTCGGCATCTTTCAGGACTACAAGTGGATTCTTGCCGCCCATTTCCAGTGAGTATCGTTTGGCATGTTTGCCACACAAAGCGCTAATGTGATGCCCGATACGACTTGAGCCAGTGAATCCCACCATGCGAACCTGCGGGTGGCAAGTCAGCGTGTCGCCAATATCGGCACCCAGACCCGTGACCACATTGAACGCGCCTGCTGGAAATCCGGCATCCGCAAACAACTCGGCAACCTTCAGCGCGGTCACCGGTGCATGTTCAGAGGGTAACAACACAACGGTGTTGCCGGTTGCCAATGGCATGGCTGAGTGCTTGATGTCTTTGATCAGAGGAACATTGAATGGACTGATTCCCGCGATGACCCCCAAGGGCCGCCGAACGCTCATGCTGAGTCGTCCGGGGACATCCGTCGGAAGTGTTTTGCCAGTGAGCTGACGAGTTGCGCCGGCTGCTGATCTCAGGATTCCCACCGATGTTTCAACTTCGCGTTGGGCTTTCAGTATGGGGGAGCCCACTTCGTCGATCAGTATGTCAATGAATTGGCTGGAACGACTTTCCAGCAACTCGGCCGCTCGCACTAACCAGGCTTCCCGTTGTTTTGGTAATGAGTGCCTGTAACTGCCAAAACTTTCATGCGCTGTTTCAACCGCCATCGCAACATCTGTTGGATCACCTTGAGCTATTTCTGCATACAATGAGTCATCAAGGGGATTGAGATCCTCGAAATGTTTTTCATTCTTTGGGCTGACTTGACGTCCGCCAATCCAGTGGTGATGCCGAGCGACGGTCATGGGTTCAGTGTCCTATTGTGTTTTTTAATTTGGGTTGGCTTTGGATGGTAGGCTGGCTTGGTGTCCGAGGCAGCGGGTTCATTTTTGATCGCTTTAGGCTGGTTGCGGCGTGCCGACAGGCGAGCAGTCTCAAACCTTGATGGTGATCGTATCTCGGGCTTCATGAAACGTAGTTAGTGTTCGGGCGCGGGTAGGATAAGAGCTCGGATATTGGGTGGCTTCGCTTGGGCGGTAGTCCGGTTCACATTTTCCACGTTCAAAAGTGTCTTTGGAGCGTGAAATGGTTGTCTCCGTAGTGGATTTGCCATGTACCCGACCCATTTTATTCGAACCGTGGTTCCGAGGTTTCTAGGGTCGTTGTCTCCACTGTCTTTTTCGGAGGGTGAGCTGGGGAGACGTCGCGTGTCGGTTTTTCAGAGATACGCGATCGTGGATGCTCGATCGTTGCGAGGCTTGGGGACCAGAGATGGGTGCTACGTTTCGGGGCCCAGAGAAACCAATCATTCCTGTGATAGGGGCTTTGTAGCCATGAAAGACGGTGTTTTGACAGGAAATAAAGCTATTTGTGACCTTACTTTGTGCCGGGTAAGCGGGATTTTTGGCGTTCTTGGCGGCCGCGGAAAAAAACGGCGGAGTGAACCTTTCGCGATTTCGATTTGTTCGCTACCTTACGCGTTCTTCGATCACCGAAGAAATCACTGAGGCGTCTTTCCCAACATACCTGTTCGCAGGTGTAGTCGTCTCTCCGATGTGAATCGGGGCGTAGCTCAGCCTGGCTAGAGCGCCTGCTTTGGGAGCAGGAGGTCGCACGTTCGAATCGTGTCGCCCCGACTTTGAAAGAAGGCTCGCAGTTCAATAGAGAACTGCGGGCTTTTTTTCGTTTGAGTCGCAATCTGGCGTTGCTTCGCTGTGCAACCAAGGATTTGACGTAAGGCCCACATGCTGTGGCAGGATCCCCACCATTGCATACAGCCCACCTTTTTTTCTGCTACCCAGAGGCTATTCTGCCCTGCGGCTCGGGGAGCCTTGGAGTCAGCCTGGTAGCCGCATCTTATCTGATGCGGTCTCTCCCCCCCGTCTTCAATCAGCTTGTTCTCGCAGACGTCGCCGCTTCATCTCGTATGCGCTGTTGCTGCTAAGATCACCCTGTTTATTCTCTGACTAGCTGAACAAATTGGGGGCTGAAGAAAACCATTATCACTCCGAGTTAATTTCGCGCCCCTGAAAATGGAAGAATTGGCCACCTATCAAGACGTTTGGTGAAAATCACCAAAGGTAAAGTCCCACAGCAAGTCCCGGCCTTCCGCCAGATCCTGAACGATGCTCAAAAGTACTGCTTTACAAAAGCTGCTAATATCACTCAGCGGTAGAACAAAACATGCATCACTGCGAGGTAAATCGACCTGTGTCACCGTGTGAATGCTCTTGCTTCGCGACATGAATAACTTGTCGCACGAAGAACTAAGATCTTCCATGGTTCGATGGCATTCACGATCTGCTTGCAATCAGTTGCTCCTGCCTCCAAAAAGTCATAATGTCAGAGTATTACATACGACGCGGAACGAAAATCCACGGTCCCTTCTCCATAAATCAAATTGAGAAGGGGCTACTAGTAGGTAAGCTGCGCCAGACTGACCAAATGGCGGATTCAAGGGGTGGGCCTTGGCGGAAGGTGACCACTTATCTTGACGCAGTAACAGAGACCTTTGACCCACCGTTTTTAGATGAAGACGAGATTGATCAAGCGTCTTCTGAAGATAGCGAACAAACACCCCTGAATGATGTGCAGGTAGATGATGAGCAGCTGCAGGCATTTTTCGATAATGGCACCCTACCATTATGGCATGAGGCTTCTGGAAATGTGCCAGAGACTAACCCGTTTCATGCTGAGGCAACCAGCAGACCTTCAACAGCAGCTCCATCCACCAGCGGGCCACGCCTTACTCCAGCGGACGAAATGGCCCTCTCGGGCTTTGGTGACAGTACCAGGTCCAAAGCGACGGTAGCACTTGCGAGTCAGCGGAACCGCCGTGCGCGAACTTTTTTCGGCAGGCGGCTTGAAGCATTTATGGAGTTGCTTGAAGCGGGCGTGGATTCGATTTGTCATGCATTATCAATTCTCCATCGCTTCCCCATCTTTCTTGTTCCACTCTTAATTTGCTGGTCCGCGGTTTCCGTACTGATTCTGTATCTGGAATTCGTAGGTGGGCCTGCCTGGGCGACTCAATATATTTTGACTTACTGTCTTGTCGTGTTGTTTCTGTTTGCATCGCCACTGGCGTTCAGTTGTTTGATTCTTCTTGACATGATTCAACAGATTGAAACTGGCCGTCCACCAAAATTACTTGACGCTACTCAACGTTCCATCAGAAACTACTTTGCAAGAGCATTACCGATCATCTTGTTCTGGGCGGTGATGATGTTTGTCACACTTTTGCTTGAGGCAATCTTTTCTACGTTTTTTTCGAGGTATCGAAATTATAGGCGCGATGAGGGCTCGAGTATGGAGAGGGCAGCTAGAACCCTGACCGAAGATAAAACAGGAATCTTTTCGTGGGAGTATTTAATTCAACAGCTTGATAATTTTGTGCGTATGGTCGTTTTTATAATGCTACCATCCGTCGTCTGGCTGAACTGTGGGCCGTGGGATGCAGTCAAAAACGGCTTCGCAGTGGTGAAGCTGCATTTGGGTCATTTCGTTACAGGATTCGTTTTCGCAAGAGGCGTTGCAATCATTTTGGGGCTGCCGCTCGGAATCTTCTATGGAATTGTTAATGCCGGCTTCTATTCTCCGTCCGACTTTGTCTGGCTAGCTGTCCTAATTTACGGTGTGTTGGGGGGATGTTTCATTATCTATCTTGAGCAGATGTTTACAGCGGAGTTGTTTTTGTGGCATGTGCATTGGACCGCAGAAAACAAGAGGCGGGAATCTCTTGATTTACCGCCGATTCCACTTGGTGACATCAAGCGTCCCTTGATCCTTGATGAGGTTCCCGACCTAAAAGGTATGGAAGGCAAGTGAGCCCGAATTGCAATGCGGAAAACAAAAAAAGTTTTAGAGCAGCTGAAGCATAGACAAGACAAACACGCGGTCGTTCGACAGGGGACAACTGCGGTACCTGCAGAATTTCGAACCGTGAAGCACAAACGCCTCACGCACCGCGTCCTCTGCAGGTTCACCAAGAGATCTAGCAATCAGCAGCAGACGGTCTGCGTGCTGATCCCATGCTTCGTTGAGTTGGTTCGGGTCGAGGAAGTTGTTCTCCGACAATTGTCAGCCGCGCGAAAATCCCGCAGCTGTGATCAAGGATGTCACCGCAGTGCGGCCATCTCAGAGATTCTAGATTGTTTTCCAAAAATGTTTAGCAAATGGGCGGGGCACAGAGGTGGCTTGTTGGAACATGTCCCAAATACCGCCTGCGATTGAGCCAGGGCGATCAGACAACTGTGCCCCGTTTACGCCGCATTTGTGCGGTTCGAAACGGCGCTGGGAACAGATTCATGCTGTTGCGACCGGTTGCTACCGGAATCCAGCTGGCTCCAAACGCGAGTCTCTCGTGAATGCCCCACGTTGCTGGTCATTCCGGCCACCGTGTTTAGAACAATGTGTATTTCTAGAATAACGTGTAGATGAATGGTGCGGCGCCGGTGGCGCCCAGGGTGACCAGCAGTCCAATGAGGCCAAACACCAGCAGAATCGGAATTAGCCACCATTTTTTGTTTTCGGTGATGAAAATGCCGAACTCCTGAACCAGCGACAACGGTTTTTCGTTGCCTGCCTGTTCGAATTCATTTTGTTCTTCGCTTGGGGACATGCCGGGAATCCGCGATTTGACGTTGCAGTGGAGGACTTAAGACTGACGGTAATAGGTGCTGACGTCGGTGGGTTGTTGTCGCTTCTGCCAATAACTGGTTGCTGATTTGGACCTCTTCATTTGCAGAGCATCACGTCCGATGATGCGAAACACAAGGCTGAAAGGAAGAAACAGACCGAAGTGGATCATAATCATTGACACCTCCCCCACGAAGATACCGATGGGACTCGTCACAAGCATCAGTGTCAGGAACGCAGGTCTCAGTATCCGGGGTTTTACCCATCCTGCTAATGCCAATGTGATTCCCAGAATGGAAACAACCAGCATGGGTAGGTTGCTGATGCCCCATATCCATCCCACGCTTGGCAACGCGATCATGCAAACAGCACCGAATTGTCGGAGCTGCCGATCGGAAGGCGACCAGTTGAGTTCGATCAGTTTCATGAAAGTAGGAGGCTCAGTCGAGGTATTCAGTCGAGGTA
>DOPG01000393.1:30239-53128 GCA_003513555.1 Rhodopirellula sp.
TTCAGTCGAGGTATTCAGTCGAGGTGTTCAGTCGAGGTGTTCAGTCGAGGTGTTCAGTCGAGGTGTTCAGTCGAGCGGGAATTGCAGCAAGTGCTGCTGCCGTTGTGTCGCTGTCGTCGTTTTTTTCTGTGCCGTTTTTCGCAGCAGGTGTCGTCCTATCACCAACGCATCCATGTCGGTGGTCATGAAGCACCGGAAAGCCTGCTGTGGCGTGCAGACAATGGGTTCACTTCGGATATTGAAACTGGTGTTGATGATGACAGGGCATCCGGTGAGTTGATGGAATGCCGTCAGTAACTGGTGCATCAGCGGATTTCGTGTTTCATCAATCGTCTGGATGCGTGCCGAATAGTCAACGTGGGTGACAGCAGGGATCGTTGATCGAGCATAGTTCAGTCTGTCGATGCCGAAAGCCTGTTGCTGCTCCGGCGATGGTTGTGTTCGGAGCTGTTTCTGAACTGGGGCAACCTGAAGCATGTAAGGGCTTTGGCGGGACGGGGCCAGTTCGAAATAATCCTGTTTGTGTGCATCGAGCACCATTGGGGCAAACGGGCGAAATGATTCGCGGAATTTGATCTTCTGGTTCATGACCGATTGCATTTCAACGCTCCGGGCGTCGCCAAGGATGCTGCGTGCACCCAACGCTCGCGGTCCGAATTCCATTCGCCCCTGAAACCAGCCGACGACCTTTTGTTCAGCAATCAGTGCAGCAACCGCATCACACAGTTGTTGATCTGATTCAAAGTGCTGATAGACAGCATCGTCCTGCTGCAGACTTGCTGCGACTTGTGCATCCGTGTACTGGGGGCCAAGAAAAGAGCCTTTTTGTGAATCGTGCGGATCGGGAACTCGGGGCTGGTCGAGTAGTTGGTGCCAGATGAAGAGTGCGTTGCCCAGTGCGCCGCCTGCATCACCTGCTGCTGGCTGGATCCAGATGTCATCGAACGGACCTTCTCGAAGTAGCCGTCCATTGCCGACACAGTTCAGTGCCACCCCACCCGCCAGTACAAGATTGCGGCAGCCCGTTTGGGTGTGAACGTGGCGGGTCATGCGCAGCATGATTTCTTCTGTGACTGATTGAACTGATGCGGCGAGATCCATTTCCCGTTGAGTGATCTTTGATTCCGGAGTTCTGGGGGGACCGCCGAAGAGATGATGAAACTTCTTCGAGGTCATCGTCAGTCCCTGACAATAATTGAAGTAGCTCATGTCCATTTGGAAGGAACCGTCATCCTTGAGATCCAGCAGGTGATCCAGAATCTGTGTTCGGAATCTTGGTTCGCCATAGGGCGCCAGGCCCATTAATTTGTATTCGCCGCTGTTGACGCGAAACCCTGTGTAATAAGTCATCGCCGAGTACAACAGGCCCATCGAATGGGGGAAGCGGATTTCCTGTGTCAATTCGATCCGGTTGCCATTTCCCGTTCCAAAGCATGCCGTCGACCACTCGCCCACACCGTCAAGAGTCAGAATCGCTGCTTCTTCAAACGGTGAAGGAAAGAACGCGCTGGCTGCATGGGATTCATGGTGATCTGTAAAGACATACCGCCCTGAATACCGATTTTGAAGTCCGTTCCCGATCTCCCGAGGCAGGTGCAGTTTTTGTTTTAACCACAGGGGGATGGCTTGACGGAATGACCGGTAGCCCGATGGTGCAAACGCGAGGTACGTTTCAAGCAACCGCTCAAATTTGGTGAGTGGCTTGTCGTAGAAGCCCACGTAGTCGAGTTGCTCAGGTGTCAGATTTGCTTCTTCTAGACAGTATTGCACCGCGTGATTCGGGAAGTTGTGGTCATGTTTTTTGCGTGTGAATCGCTCTTCCTGAGCAGCGGCAATGATTTCACCATCGACTACCAGAGCGGCGGCTGAGTCGTGATAGAAGGCCGAAATACCAAGGATGGCCGTCATGGGTTGCTCGTGTCCGTGGGTCACCAATGGATCGGGGAATGATTCTGCCGCCGTGCGTCTCTCGTTATCGGTGACATCCGTCTGTCTGCTCAGTGGGCGAACAGTGTAACGCGTGGCGTCTAGTATCACCACGTCTGAATCATGCCGGATGCTCGCAAAATGCCATCACGCCATCGTGGTGATTTGGCGTTCCTTATGGTTCGATGCAAAGAGCCCCAAGCCAGAAAGCATGTGCAGGTTGCCTGTCACACCGACATCATCCTCAATCGTTCCAGAAAGTCGATTCCGGGGCAGGAGCATAGGCGATATTCAGATGTGGGGTCGGGACTGGTTTCTCTGATTGGAAGAGGCTGTCAACACCACCGATCACCATGCCCGATGTCAGCAGCGTACGCTCCACGGGGTAGGGAGATTTTCCCTCGATGATTGTCGTTTCAATGTGCCTTGCCAGTGGATTGAAGAAGTCCGCAGTGGTTGAGCCATGGCCTGGCATAGGCAAATACATTTGGCAGGAAATCACTTTTCCATCTTCTGTCATTCCTGCGTAATTGAAATCCCTGATTCCTGTAAGCAGCATCGTGGTTCGCAACCCATCACGATGTTCCACGAGGTAACCGATTGAATTGGGCATGTTGCTCTGCAGCCATTCCATGGAAACCGGAGCGGTGGGGAAGCCTTCTTTGACTGGCAAATTGTGACTGCGTGTGAGTGCCGAAACGATCAGTTTTCGTGTCGTCTGGCAGTCTGCTGCAGCCAGTCGGTTCCAGAGATTCTCACCCTTTAACGCATGGATCTGCTTGACGCCGGTTTCACCACCCTGTCTTCGTTCCGACATGCACTGGGCTGTTTCCAAAGCGTGGATGTCATAGCTGTCAACGCCGCCATAAGCCACGCACACACTCTCTTTCAAGCGAGTTCCTAACGGCATGTCGATCGCAGGCATCCGGCGTGTCACCGGAAGTGAAGAACCGGCCAGAAATGCGAAGTCGAGTCGTCGTGAGTCTTCTACCATCTCGACGCATTCGTCCCAGGCGGTTGACAGGTGTTTGTCATTGAAGACAGGAACACTGCGGCCGCTGTCTTCAAACACTTTGACGACCTTTTTGAACCAGTCGTAGCGGGGATACAAATGCTGGCCCTTCTCATTGGTTGGGTAATCGCCGTGCTCCCCGATCAGAACAACGCCATCGACAGCAAGTTTGCTTCCGCCCAGAGTCAGTGCTTCTTCAATGGTCGGATAGAGGTCGAGGTCATGACGTTTGATCCTGCTTTTTGCAAGATCCTCTTTCGGGAACTGATCAATGAACACTGAACCTACTTCGATGCGTGGTTCCTGCCATCTGCCATTCCATGTGTAACCAAGGGTGTGGCGATCGAGAAAATGCTGGGCATGGGAATGCCGCCTGACGACGGTTCCCAAAAATGCGATTCTTGGACGACGCTCAGGCCGGGCCGGAGTCGCCGCGACGTTGGCCGGGGTAAGCGAACCCGACAAGGGAGCAGCCAGAAAGGCACTGCCGAGACCGGCAGATTTCAGAAAGCGACGACGTTCCATGGTTTTACCGTGGGTGGCGGATGGGTTCTTGAAGCAGGAAGCCAGACCCGCATGGCGGGGGCACGTTGCCAGCCATCAGTTTAAGGCTTTTGGATCGATGGATGGGAAGGCGTCTGCGTCACCGTGGACGCATTAGCATGATTGTCGATGCAAATCCTCCTCCGATTCAACCGTCCCATGAGTGGCCGTCCCAGCGGATCACGCGTTGGATCAGATCGGAGACTCCTTGAGAGAACAGACCCAGCAACGCCTCGCCCTTGCGAGCAGAAGCGTTTGCGGGGGATCCGATGTGACCTTCCTGAGAACGATCTGGCATGGTCCATGCACGTTGGGCCGGCTGGAATGAGCCGCTTTGTGACACAGCCTTTACTTCCTCATGTTGCTTCACGAGGTCAGGTCGAAGATGCAGAATCATTGAGGTTTCCCATTCGCAGGCGTGTCCCATTTCGCCCTGTTCCAGTTCGGCGACCACTGATTGTGGCGTTTCTATCAGGTTCCAGTAGGTGGCAAACAAAAGAAGCAGGTCGTTGCGTTCGCGGTACCGCTGCCTGGTCTCGAACATCGCCTGCCGACCAGGCACATCGTTACCGCCATGGCCATTGATCACGACAAGCCGTTTGAAACCGTGTGTGATGAAATTGTCGACCAGCCCTGACAGCATGTCGATCCAAAGCCGTGGTGCTGCCGAGACCGTGCCGGGGAAATCCAGGTGGTGGTGAGAGTTGCCAAGCCACGTCATCGGAAGCACCAGAGCGTTGTCGGTGAACGAGGGGTGTGCCTGTTCGATGATGGCGTCAAGCAGCAGGCTGTCGGTGAATACTGGCATATGCAGTCCGTGTTGCTCCAATGCAGCGACAGGCACAATGACAGGTGTATCGCGATCCAGACGGTCGACGTCTTGCCAGGTAAGTTCAGAAAGAAGCATCGATCTGCCAGGTAGAAAGAGTGTTTGCAGTGGATTGTCTCAGGACGCCGCGTGTGTTGCCTAAAGCAAGATGTCTTTCACTGGCTTGTGCGGTTCGACACCGGTGAGCCGATAATCGAGGCCCTGGTATCGGTAGCTGAGCTTTTCGTGATCCAGACCCATCAAGTGAAGAATGGTCGCATTAAGATCATGCACGTGAACACCGTAGCGATCCCGATCAATGATGTTGTATCCCCAGTCATCCGTTTCACCGTAGCTGATGCCTCCACGAACTCCGCCTCCTGCCATCCAGATGGAAAAGCAACGGGGGTGATGATCTCGCCCGTAGCTGCTTTCGTTCCCGCCCTGGCGGTACGCCGTACGCCCGAATTCACCGCCCCAAACAACGAGCGTGTCTTCCAGCATTCCACGTTGTTTCAGGTCCATGACCAATGCTGCGGATCCCTGGTCAACCTCTTTGGCCAGCTTGGGATGTCGCCCGGGAAGACCTCCATGGTGATCCCAACCGCGATGGTAAATCTGAATGAAACGGACGCCCCGTTCGGCCAGCCTTCGTGCCAACAAGCAGTTGGCCGCGTGGGTGCCCGGAATCTTTGCATCAGGACCGTAGAGATCGAGCGTGTCCTGCGTTTCGTCGCTGACGTTGGTCAGGTCTGGAACCGAGGTCTGCATTCGATACGCCATTTCATAGGCGGAAATACGAGTGTCAATCTCAGGGTCGCCGACAGATTCACGCCGCAATTGATTCATCTTGGCAATGGAGTCGAGAAAACGTCGTCGATCGCGCCGGTCGGCTCCCGTGGGATCATTCAGGTAAAGCACAGGGTCACCCGATGAACGCAATTTGACGCCCTGATGATTCGATGGCAGCAGAGCGCTACCCCATAGTCTTGCGTACAGAGGCTGAGCTTGGGAATCCGTATTCTTGTCCAGCATCACCACAAATGATGGAAGGTCATTACTCTCGCTACCAAGACCGTAACTGAGCCAGGCACCGAGACTGGGGCGTCCGGGTTGTTGGTGGCCCGTTTGAAAAAACGTGATGGCAGGATCATGGTTGATCGCTTCGGTGTACATCGAGCGGATGATGCAGATGTCATCTGCAATTTTTCCATGCCACGGCAGCAAATCGCTGATCCACTGACCCGATTTGCCGTGTTGGCGAAACGGCATGAATGATTTTGCCACGGGAAATGAAGCTTGCCGTGAGGTCATTCCCGTCAAACGTTGCCCATCTCTGATTGAATCAGGCAGGTTTTGTCCATTCAGCTTTTCCAATGATGGCTTGTAATCAAACGTGTCGATTTGTGAAGGCGCACCAGACTGGCAAAGGTAAATCACTCGTTTGGCTTTGGCGGGAAAATGGGTGGGGCCCGGTTGACCCGGTCCATATCCGGGGCCGTTATTTGCGGCCAAGGACGAGGCCGCCGTGGCCACATCCGGATTCAGCAGAGAGGCCAAGGCGGCTGCGCCCATTCCGCCACGCGCAAAGAAATGCCGCCGGTTGGTCATGAGTTGTGATTCAAGCAGCTGTCGGGATTGCAGATGCGGTTTCATGGCTGAGTTCGATGGCAAGGAGTGGAGGTGTTGCGGGATCAATCTTGAGTCGGAAAGAACACAGAGAGCGGGTGGTGGAAAACAGAACGAGGGTCAGGGCTTGGTCACAAATTCACTCAAGTTCATCATGACCCGGGCTACGGAGGTCCATGCGGCAAGTTCCGTGGGTGCCAAGGTCGAATCAACTTCAGATTCGCCGACAGCAAGTAATTGCTTTGCCGATTCAGGATCCGACTGGTATTGCCCGGTGCGTGCCTTCAGTTCGGCAAGTAGCACAGCGGTCTCCTGATCCGTGGGTGGGCGTGTATGGCAGCGCTGGAACCCATCGCGAATTCGCTGCCTGTCCGTGTCGGCAGATTTGAGCATCTGGCCCGCAAGGTGTCGGGCAGCTTCAACGAATTGTGGATCGTGCAGCATTACAAATGCTTGCAGTGGAGTGTTGGTCCGTGAGCGGCTGATCTGGCAATACTCACGTTCCGGAGCATCAAAAGCGGCCATGGAGGGTGGCGGTACGGTACGTTTCCAGAAGGTATACATGCTGCGTCGGTACAGTTTTTCGCCACTGTCCTGTTTGTAAGTTCTTGAGTAACCAGGGCGGTTATTGATTTCCTGCCACAAGCCGGTTGGGTGATAAGGGAAGACGCTCGGGCCCCCCACACGTTCGGATAGCAGACCGCTTGCAAACAAGGCGCTGTCCCGAATGACTTCTGCATCCAATCGCAAGCGTGGACCACGGGAGAGTAGCCGGTTCTCTGGATCTTTCTGCAGCGTTTCCGGGGTGGTTACTCCTGATTGTCGGTAGGTCGATGACATCACGATCTGTTTCAACAAAGCTTTGATATCCCAACCGGATTCCACAAAGTTGATTGCAAGCCAGTCAAGTAATTCAGGGTGGCTTGGCCAGTCTCCTTGCGAGCCAAAGTCTGCCGCCGTTTTGACAATTCCTGTTCCAAACAGCTGTTGCCAGAAACGATTGACCGTGACGCGGGCGGTCAATGGATGATCTGGCGTTACCAGCCATTTTGCCAGTCCCAGACGATTACGCGGGAATTCTGCGGCCATGGGGGGAAGTGTTGCCGGTGTTGCCGACTGAACCTCTTCACCAAATTTGTCATATTCTCCCCGGATCAGGACATGGGTTTTTCGAGGTTTCGGTAATTCATTCATGACCATCGTGGCGGGATAACCGGAACTCAACTCCGTTCGCTGTTGGTCCAATCGTTTGAGTTTGTTTACCGCTTCACGCACTTCCTGGGACCCCACGCTGAGGAGCCACCAGTCACGCAGTTCACGCTGTTCAGTCTCACTGCGTTGAGAGATTGGTTTTTCAATGATCTTTGAGAGGGTAATGGGTGTGGGTGGTTTCTTCGACAGATGCAGGGCAGTACGGAATCTTGCAATTTGATGGGATCCGCCATACTCGTGCTTCATTCTGACCCGAAGAATCGTGCCATTGGGAAATCCGATCGGCTTTTGGAACGAGAAGACAGCAGTTCGGTCCTCGATTTTCGTATTACCATCGACCGCCCATCCCGTGCGGTCAACTTTGCCGTCGATTGCAAGGTTGATGGAATAATTTGCCTGTGAATAATCGGCATCTGCTCTGGCAATCGGGACCTTTTTGAATTCGCTGGGTTGGTCCGGAGATGCCGCTTCAATTTCTACCTCGCTGAGTACAAAGTTGCCATTGCTGCCCCGTCCTGCGCCACCATTGACGGTCGAAGCATCACGCAACGCCTCGATCCTGATCGCGCTAATTGTCTTCTCATCGCTGTTGAGTACGAGCTCATACATGTCATTGGGAATGTTGGGCCCGGTCAGGAGAACACTTTTATCGTCCTTGATATTGAAATCAGCGTTGCCCTTGGAGGTCATCTTGTCGGGAACGACGACAGTCCATTTGTTTTCGATAGGTGGTGCCTGCTGCAGTTGGTTCATGGTCAGACCAGAGCGTTTCGCCGCTTGCCTGAGTTGCTCTTCTGCTGTGCTGATGGCTTGATTGGCTTCTTCAAGTTGTTTCGCCATGTAAGGCGACGGCACTTGAGCTTTGGGGTTGAAACCATTGAGACCACGCTCAGACACATTGTTGAAGAAAGCAAAAAAACGATAGAAGTCTTTTTGCGAAATGGGGTCGTACTTGTGATCGTGGCAGCGACTGCAAGTCATGGTCAGGCCCATCCACACCGTTGCAGTCGTAGCAACTCGATCGACGACATATTCCGTCCGATATTCTTCGTCGATCACCCCACCTTCGATCGTGATCGGGTGATTGCGGTGAAAACCGGTTGCCAGTTTTTGTTGGTCTGTGGCTCCAGGGATCAGATCCCCCGCGAGTTGTTCAACCGTGAATTGATCAAATGGCATGTTGGTGTTCATTGCGTGGATGACCCAGTCACGCCAAACCCATTGCTCCCGTTCCAAATCATATTGATAACCATTGGTGTCAGCGTATCTGGCCGCATCAAGCCAGTACCTTGCCATGTGTTCCCCGTACTGATCTGAGCCCAATAGTCGGTCGACGGCCTGTTCATAGGCGTTCGGTGATGGGTCGTTTGCAAACGCTTCGATCTCAGATTTGGAGGGTGGGAGTCCGGTCAAATCGAGAGCAAGTCGACGTAGCAGGGTGTGCTTGTCAGCTTCGTCGGAAGGGGACAGACTCTCCTTGCGTAGACGTTGCAAGACAAAGTGGTCGATGGTGTTTCTGGGCCATGTGGCGTTTGGGTCGTTTTTTGGAACGACTGATTTGGGAGGCGAAAAGGCCCAGTGTCCCTCGTACTTGGCCCCTTGGGCTTGCCAACGCTTTAGCAGTTCAATCTCTTCGGCGGTTAGGGCTTTGCCGGAATCGGGGGGAGGCATCTGCGTTTCAGGATCAGTTGATGTGATGCGTTGGTGGAATACGCTTTTTTCAAGAGGCAACGTAAAGATATTCTGCTGATCTGCTTTTGGCTCCAAGTCCAAACGAAGGTCCGCTTCACGTTGTTCAGCATCAGGGCCATGACAGAACCAGCACTTCTCAGAAAGGATGGGGCGAATGTCACGATTGAATTGAACGGATTCACCGGCGATGGAAATGGCAGTGCTTGTTGCGAGCAAGATCAAAGCAAGAAGTAAGAATCTCATGCAAGCCAAGGTGGGGTTTGAACGGCGGATGTCGAGTCGTGAGTTTAACTGATCTGGATAGGAAACGCTCGGCGCACCAAATTTTTTTGCAGAACGAAACATGTGCGTGCCAATCCCATTGGTTCCCGTCACGTGACGACGCGGTGGATTCGTCTCCGCAGGTCGATGGAAAATCCCGACGCAAGAGATGCGTGATTAACGTCTGTGCTCAATTAGTGTCAGACTTTTTGGGTGGTAGCAAAGGTGGTTTGTTCACGGTCGGAATCAAACCCGCCAATTTTTTCCTGATCTTAGTGTACCGCTTGTCTGTCGCGAGGTTGGTCCACTCGTGAGGATCATCCTCATGATCGTAAAGCTCTTCGGTCCCATCGGCGTATTGGATGTATCGGTGTTGCCGCGACCGAACTGCGTGGTTGTTTTGCCCCTGAGTCGTGATGGCAACCCGGTCCGGGTCGGCGGTTGGGTTCTCAAGTAGATTGACTAAGCTCTTACCCTCAAGTTTTTGGGGTGGGGCTTGAAGGTCACAGAGTTCAATTAATGTCGGATAGAGGTCGAGAAGACTCACGGGAGTGTCGCATTGTGTATTTGGCTTCGTGTGCTCGGGTGCGACGATCATGAGGGGGACATGCGTGGTGTTTTCCCATAGTGCGAATTTTTCCCAGTGCTGTTTTTCACCAAGATGGTATCCGTGGTCACCCCAGAGAATTACTGTGGTGTTGCCAGCAAGTGGTCCCTGGTCCAACGCGGTCAAGAGTTCGCCGACCATGTCATCTGCGAAAGAAAGTGATGCAAGATACCCTTGGACTGCGTTTTTCCATTGGTCGTTCGCAACAATCCACTGATGCCATTCGCTCTTGGTCATTTGTCGAGCGGCGTCGGGCAGATCCTGAATGTCCTGATCAAGGTACTTGGGCAATTGGATGGAATCCAGCGGAAAACGGTCAAAGTATTTTTTGGGTGCATACCAGGGAACATGTGGTCGGTAGATTCCAACGGAAAGAAATAGCGGCCGTTCATGTTTTTTGCTCAGTTGCCGCTTGGCCCATGCAACTACTTTTGCGTCAGCCATTTCTTCTGTCTTGATTTCCAGTGGGGACCAATCAAAGTGTCCACCATAAAAGTTCTTGCTGGTGTTGACCGGCCATTTTTCCGGCGTAGCCTCAGCAGGCATCTGTTGTGTCAGAGAGGGAAAGTAATCATCCCATGCCGTGGCATCGCTGAAGCCGCTGAGATACTTGGGGTCGAAGAACGTGTGAGCATGGAACAGTTTGCCTGCACCCAGCGTTTTATAGCCGCTGTTCTGAAAGTGCTTAGGCAGATGCACGGCAGATTCGACCAGCGATGTGTTTCGCCAGTCATGAGCGTTTTGGTAAATGCCTGTGGTGGATGGTCGAAGCCCCATCAACAAGCTGGTACGTGATGCGTTGCAACCCGGCGCTGTGCAGTGGGCATTGGTGAACAGTAGCCCTCGCTGGGCAAGTTTGTCCATGTTTGGGGTAACCGCTTGCGGGTGACCACCAAGGACTCCAACCCAGTCATTCAAGTCATCAACTGCAATGAACAGAATGTTTCGGGGCGATGACGGCTCTGCAGCGTGCATGCTGGATGAAAATGCCGCTGATGCAAGCGACACCAACAGGATCACGAAAACAGTTGTGCCAAACTTGAGCAGGTAATGCGATGTTGGAGTTTTCAGAGGATGCATGTGTGTTGTTGATGTGTTGATGTGTTGAAGCTGGATGAGGCAGGAAGTGGAATCAAGAGCCATGAAGGCAAGGCCATGGGAAGTTCATTGGCTGGAGCTTCGTTTGCTAACTGAGTTAGCACTCCATGTCCCGCCATTGTGCTTTTTGAGTGAAAACGTTGCTGAACGAAAACGCCGGGGCTGTTGATTGGGTTTTATTGGAAGTAAATGCATTGGCAAGTGCTGTCATTTGTTCAAACCTTATCGCCACGGGCGTTCACGCGATTCGCATAGACGCTAGCGAGGGGATTTGCGGTGATGCCATGCATAAGAACGCTTAGCAGGACAGTCCACGTCACGGCTTGTACCAGCGTCTTTGAGCCCGGTAGGTTCGCTTCATTCACCATCACAATAAAGACGATGCTGGCAAGGCCACGGGGGCCAAACCACCCCATGAACAGTTTGCTGTCGTTCTGAAGTCCCATCCCAGCGACGGATAGAAAGACAGGTGCAATTCGTACCACGCTGAGACTCAGTAGGGCATAAAGGATTGCTTGCCACTGAGGTGCAAGAAGGCAGTCGCCGATGAACAAGGCACCGAAAATAAACCAGGTAATCATTGACAGCACGTCACCGGTTCCGTCGGCTGCCTTGAGGAGCGGTTGTTTTTGCTCGCGAATCAAACCTCCGAATACTAGGCCTCCCACAAAGCAGGCAATGAAACCACTGCCACCCAGCCACTGTGAACTAGCGAAGCATACTATCGCCAATGCGATGACCGGGATTTGTGTCCATGCTCCATCAATCCAGTCCCGCTTAACGGACGCATTGATCGAACTGCATCCAATCACAGCCGAAGCGATTCCTACCAAAGTACCAATGCCAATGGCTTGCAGCGGTAGTTGCAGCATTTGTGTTAGCACTCCGCCTTGATCAAGAGAGTCCGATGAGATGGCAAGAAAGAGAAGTAGTACAGGAACGCAGATGCCATCATTCAATCCGCTTTCTACATTCAATCCTTCTCTGACCGAACTTGGGACAGCCTTGTTGTTGATAACTGCTTGCCCAAGTGCTGCGTCGGTGGGAGCCAGCATGGTGGCAAGTAAGGCAAGTTCAATCCAGGTGAGATTCGTATAGATTAAGCCACCGGTTAAAAAACCGAGTGCAATCGTAAGAGGTAATCCGATCAAAAGCAGTCGGGCGGGCAAACGCTTGATGCGAAGCAGCACCGGAAGATTTGCGGCGGCTGAGTCAGTAAAAAGGACGACTGCGAGTGTGATCTCCGCCAAAGTTTTGAGCGTTTCACCATCAATATCGATGGCGACGAGGTTCAAGCAGTACGGACCGAGAATCAAACCGCAGGCCACAAACACGAGCGGCCCATTGAATTGGGTCTGCTCCAGTTTCGATGCAACGAGGCAGTATAAGAAAACAAATGCCGCAATTACCGCAAGGATCTGATATTCCAACATTGAATCTTATTCCACGCACTTTCCTGTCCGCTGAGATGCTGACAGAGAATACCACAGGTTCATGTGTTTTGTCTTGCGTGGAAATAGCATCTAGAACAGAGCTTACGCTCGATTTAGAGGCTCGGGATCGCATCGTTAGGAATTGGATACGTAGGTGATACTTTGCAGCAGACGCGAGGCGGCGAGCAGATTTATTTGTTTGCCGTTATGCTAGGGGTTGCGACGTGAACCAGTTTTCCCCGGAACCCATGTTGAATACGTTGATGCGATTCGTCTTTTTTGTCTTTGCTGTTGTTGCTTTTTTTGCTCCCCATACTGATGGCGAACAGCCCAATATCGTGTTCATCTTTGCCGATGACTGGGGCTGGGGCGACCTTGGGTGTCATGGGCATCCCTATGTGAAAACCCCCAACATTGATCGGTTGGCACGCGAGGGAACTGACTTTCATCGTTTCACGGTCGCCAGCGGGGTTTGTTCCCCGAGTCGCACTGCGGTGATGACAGGGCATTTCCCAGCACGCTACAACATTGACGGACATTTCGCTTGGGTTCCCAGTAACGCGAGGCGGAACATGCCCGATTGGTTGAGCTTGGAAGCACCGTTGTTACCGAGGTTCTTGCAAAAAGCCGGTTATGCAACGGCGCATTTTGGCAAATGGCACCTGGCCAACAACATGATTCCGGATTCGCCTTTGCCGGGAGAGTACGGCTACGATGAGTACGGAGCGTTTAATTGTGCGGGCGAGCAGATGCCGGTGCATGAAGACGCGCAAAATGCAATTAAATTCATCGAAAAAAGTTATCAGGCATCGAGGCCATTTTTTATCAACCTATGGCTTCATGAACCGCACACTCCATTTCATACCGTGCCAAAGTATCGTTGGCGGTTCCGCGACATGGAAAGTGAAGAAGACAATATTTATGCCTCGGTGCTGTCGCATGCTGATGATCGCATTGGTGAAGTGCTTGATGCACTGGATCGTTTAAAACTGACGGACCATACGTTAGTAATCTTCAGTTCCGACAATGGCCCTGCCCGTGCTTCACGGAAAACGGAACTTTCCTTGATGCATGACACCGCAACGGGGGCAGGCTTCGGTATTGCCGCAGCAAAAGGAGTCACGGGTGGTCGCAAGGGGTACAAAAGTTCGTTGTTTGAGGGCGGAATTGGTGTGCCATTCATTGCACGTTGGCCCGGGAAAATTGCAGCTGATGCTGTGGATGAAGTTTCCCTGATCTCAGCGGTGGATTTGCTTCCTACTTTTTGTGAAGTGGCAAATGTGAAGCTGCCCGAAGATTATCATCCAGATGGAGTCAGTCAGGTATCAACGCTGATGGGTGACGTGGCCGCGAAGCGTGACAAACCACTGTTCTGGAAAATGCAATCCGCGTGGCCTGCGCGGGAAAATCAGCCGTTCCATTGGGTTTCGTATGCCATGGTGGATGAGCACTGGAAACTGGTGTGCAACAAAGACGTCAGTTATTGCGAGTTGTTCGATCTGCATACGGATCCTTTTGAAAAGCAGGATGTGAGTGCAAAACAACCGGCTGTTGTGAAAAAGATGAAGTTGCTGCTCGCTGATTGGAAGTCCACGCTTCCTGCCAAACCGTCGGGGAATGTCTTTTCCGTCGAACGTCAAGGACTTTGAAGGCCGTTTGCGATGAAGAATGAAAGAATGACGCGAAGAGGTGGGATGCGGGCGTTCTGCTTGCTTCTCTTTTGCTTCTTGTTTGTTGAAGCGATGCAAGAGGTGCGTTGTGAAGAGCGGCAGATCTCATCGCCTGAGCCACTTGATCGTTTTGACGAACGGCAGGTTCAAGATGCGTTTGCAAAAGGGATCGGTTTTTTGATCTCGAGTCAGCGGAGCGATGGCGGCTGGGGGGGGCCACAGTGGACGGGAGGTGTTGACAGTGATCCTGTGCCCGGTTCCTTTCGATCTTTTGATATTGCTGTGACTGCAATGTGCCTCGAAGCATTGCTGGCAGATGATACCGAGAGCCCATCAGTGGAAAAATGTTGTCGACTAGCGTTGCGGTTTCTGCTCGATCGAACCGGTAATATCAAGCGGGCAGGGCCATCTGACCTTCCCAATGTTTGGGCTCACTGCTACTGCATTCAGACCTTTGCACGCCTGAGCCGAGTTTCGAAAATTCAAGCAGAAAAAGATGAACTTGAGAATGCCATTCGCGAGCACATGAAGGGATTGGAACGCTGGCAGTCGATTCATGGGGGATGGTTCTATTATGGCAGTGGGATGAGCCAGCCGATAAATCCATCTTGCAGTTTTGTGAATGCGGCAGTCTTGGTTGCATTGGCGCGAGCAAGAGAAATCGGCGTGGAGGCGGACTCGCGGATGGTCAGGAGAGCGGTTGAAGCCACCAAGCTGATGCGCAAGCCTGATTCCAGTTTTATGTACACCATGAGGATTCCCACAGACAAATTCAGAGCGATGGCTTTGATCAATCGGCCTTGTGGAAGTCTGGGGCGATCACAGGCAGGAAACGTTGCCTTGCGATTGTGGGGTGATCAACAAATTACCGATGAAGTATTGAGAGAGTGGTTGGATCGATTGATCACTCGTCATGGTTGGCTGGATATGGGACGTAAACGACCAATTCCGCACGAGTCACATGCGGCGGTCGCAGGATATTTTTATTACTTTGGAATGTACTACGGTGGTCTTTGTCTTTCTCAACTTCCCGAGAATCAGCGGCATCTGTATCAAAACCATCTGGCTGAGCTGATTGTCAAACGTCAAGAGCAGGACGGTTCATGGTTTGATTATCCCCTGTACAGCTATCACAAACCCTACGGGACGGCTTTCGCGTTGTTGACACTAGAGCAATGTGATACGGCAAGCAGCGTACAGGATTCGTGTTGCCCTTGATGCAGGCAGATTCTGTTCAGGCGGATCAACAGCACTGGCGGTGATTTGGCGTCTAGGCAGGGTCAAGAATGTTCAACTGGGCATTTTGAATCATTACACCCACACGTTCGCGATAGTCAAGCATGTGAGGCGCGGTCAGATGGTTCTGTAGATGACGGAGTGTTTCCCACTTTTCGATGATGATGATGCGATCCGGGTCACGATGTTGCCGCTCCAGATCGCTGGTAGCGTCAACCGCTGCTGCGTACTCGATGCAGCCTGCTTCGGCCCTGACCAAGGGGACAACTTGATTGAATTCAGCCAAGAATTTTTTTCGGCTATCGGGCACTAATTGAATTTGGGCAATTACGTGAATCATAGGAAGTGAGTGGGGGAATTTACGTGTAGGGCAGGATGAGACAATTGATTGGGATCGTAGGTAGATCGGTCCGCAATAGGCAGATTTCGCGTTGATGGCTCCGAGGCTTTGATTCCGCGTGAAAAACACTGTTTGTTGTTAATGCAGGACGAAATAGCCGGTCATGCCGACGGCCAATGACAACATGAGCGATCTGCCGGGACCGGGGGTTGCCAATTTAGCCGGCTAATCCCATCGCGCGTCTTCTGGTTGCCTGTCGTGGAGTTTCTGGACGGTGACATGGTCAGGTTTCCGTCACGATTTGTGGGATAGCGATTGTGATTGGCAGGAACAGGGTATCATAGTGGCATCGTGGAAGGGTTCGTCGGCCCTGCTGCCATTTGCGTGAGAAATATAATTCTGGGTGTCGCATGACAACGGTACGTTCTGGTTTGGTTTGCTTTCTGGCGACCTTCGTTCTTGGCTGTGTTGTTAGCAGCATTGTAGGCTGTAATGGGATGCCTGATGATGGCATCCAGTTCATGCAGGTGTCCGAATCTCAGCCGATCACGATTGATGATTTTTCGACTCTGGTCTTCTCTGATCCTGAGGGCAAGGAAGTCAAATTATCCGAGATCATGACTGAGGATTACTTGGTGCTGGTGATCACGCGTGGTTGGTACGGAGGCGTGTGTTTTTATTGCGCCTCACAGACGTCTCGGTGGGCAAGAAGATTCGAGGAATTGGAGCCGTATAACGCTCAGCTAGCAGTGATCTTTCCTACTGAGTCTGTGGAGGAGGCGGTCAAGATCGACGAGTTGGAGAAGAGGATTAGGAAAGGGCAGATTCCAAATGAGGACATCCCTTATCCGATTTTACTTGACATCAATCTATCTTCGGTGGATCAATTGGGCATTCGGTCCGACTTGGCTAAGCCATCGACCTATATCATTGATCGTGAGGGACGTGTTCGGTTTGCCTATGTGGGCGAATCGATTGCTGATCGCCCAACGGTTGATTCAATTCTGAAACAACTGTCCAAACTCAGCGGTTAACTGCGATGAAGGTTTGTGCATGTCGACCGAACGAATGATTCAGAAGTCAACGCAGTTCATTGACAAGTGCGTCGAATTGAATTTTGTGTCTGCTCAGGACGCCGAAATGCTGCGGAAGCCCATTGGTAAGGAAGGGCATGTTGTAGCGCAGGATGCTTTGCAGCGTGGCCTTTTGGCACCGTCGGATATCGAAATCGTTCAATCCTTACTGCGCCCGCTTGAGGTGGTGCCTGGGTACGAGATCCTTGATTTCGTAGGTCGTGGCGGCATGGGAGTCGTTTACCGTGCACGGCAGTTGAACCTTGAACGCGTCGTTGCACTGAAAACGGTTCTCGTGAGCAGCGTAGGTGACTCTAATACGGCCGCTAGATTTGAGCTTGAAGCAAAAGCACTCGCACGCTTGCAGCATCCCAATATTGTGCAGGCTCTGAATTTTGGAAAGCATGAGGGCCGGTTCTATTTCGCTATGGAATTCATTTCAGGGCCTAGTTGTGAACAGTTGGTAGCCTCGGGTTTTGGGCTGCCCAAAAGTCAAGTGTGGCAAATTGTGCGGCAAGTTGCTTCCGGCCTTTTGCACGCTTCTCGCCAAGGTCTGATTCATCGTGACATCAAGCCCGCCAATTTGCTTTTGATGCCTGCCCCAGAAGGTTCCTTGGCGGCTACCGTGAACAATGGAATTGTGAAGATTGCCGACTTCGGTTTGGCGATGTTCACTGACCATGCCCAACAAGACAACAGGCTGACGACTGCCGACAAGATCATTGGTAGTCCTGCATTCATGTCTCCCGAACAGTTCAGTGGGGGCGAACTCGATTATCGAGCTGATATGTACTCGTTGGGAGCGACGGCATGGAATCTGCTTTTCGGTGAAATTCCCTTTAAAGGCAGCAGCATAGGTGCCCTTTACAAGCAGAAGCAGAATCCGAGTGAAATTGCACAAAACCTCCCCACGACATTGACCGATAGCCAGTGGCGGTTGTTGATGGGCTTGCTGGATCCCGACCGCGAACGTCGTCCGTCCTCGTATGAAATGCTGATCGATGCAATTGATCAATTGGATGCAGGTGAAACCACAAGCCAAACAGCAGAGTTTTCGTTGGGGGACATTGTCGTCAATGTGCCCGCCATCAGCGAAGAGCCGACGGTTGAACGAGATCGAGAAACCGAAGAGCAGAGCAGTCCCGCTAACTTACCGACGGCTGAGTATCCGAAGCGAACGAGCTGGGAGTCAGTCAGTGGTGTGGCCAAGGGGAAGATTGGTGTTGGTGAAACGCAAGGCAAACCAAGTTTGCTTCGGCCGTCAGCCGAAGCAAAAAAAAGCGGGAGTGTTAGAGGTTCGTGGAACCGGCGTGTGGCATTTGGCTTAGTCGCCCTGTTCGCACTTTTTGTTTTAGTTGGGGGAATCAAGTGGGGGCGCAGACCAACGAGAGGACCGCGTGAACTAAATCGAGTCATTTCAAATGAGCCGCTGTATGATGGGAAATCTCTCACCGGGTGGAGGGTAGACGGGAGTATGGATGGGGCTTGGAACACAGTCGAAGCGCCTGACAGTTCTGAGGCGATTGCCTGTACTGACAACACCGGGGCGATCACTCGTCGATTGCCAAAAACGGACTTCTTTCGCGTCAGTCTATTTGTTTGGGTGCAGGATGGCGGTGGTGTTGTGGATATCGATTTTGCTAACGATTTTGCTCTCCAGGCCGACGTCCGGGGAACCCTGCGTATTGATGCCGGAGAAGCAATTCTGGGTACGAAAAATGGTGATTATGATGAGGTTTCTGTCTACAATCGGGTGCCGTTGCCTCCAAGATTTTCCGAACGCTACCACGTGGTTTACATCGAACGGCAGAAAACCGACTGGTATGTCTTTCTTGAACAGGATTTGATTGGAACCATACCCATCTCACAGCTCCCCGAAAGCAGTGCGATTCGAGTGGTTGTGCATGGAAGTGATCTCGAGGCTGGTTCTGAATCTGCTGGCGGCAGCGATGTTGTACCCCGCGTTTTCTTCTCGGATTTTCAGTTGAGCAAGTTGGCAGAAGAAGTGAGTGCGGATGAGCCTGAATAGTCTGTGGAACCGATTGACACGCGGCTTGGTGCGGATGAAGAACTTGACCCTCCGGGGGGCCACGGTAGCGGTGGTTTAGCAACTTGGCTCGTGGCAGTTGTTGCAGTGTCCACGCAACAGAATTTCCGTCACTTGCCCCACTCCTTCACTTTCTCTTTTGCTTCCAGCTGTCAGCTGCAAATCGTTCAGGCAAGTTACGGAACCGCAGTCGATGCAGATAAAATGAGGATGGTTGTCTTCACTGCCGGTGTGTCCACCTGTCGCTTCGAAACGCCAGACGTGATCTCCCAGTTCGCTGCGCCGTAGCAGACCAGCCTCAGTCAAGTCATTCAGATTTCGAAAAACCGTGGCCTTGTCGATACCTTTCGCAGCCAATGCTTGGGCAGCCTCAGCATGGGTCAGAGGTGAACTTCGCTGTTGAACCAGCAAAAGTGTTGCTAGCCTTGCTGGAGTGGCACGCAGACCGACGGACCGGATCTTGTCCTGAGTGGACTCAAGGTCGTCTGGAAGTCGGGCGGGTGGGCTCAAGGCTGTGGCTCCATGATGGTTAAGCGACATAAATTATCCCGCGTCCTTATTAATTGAACGCGGCATTAATTAAACGCGGTGTGGTTTCGGCAAGTGGCGTCAAGCAAGTCGTGGAAAAGGATGCGTTCAGTGGGGAGGTTTTACGGCCTTTCAACCCTTGGTGAAACACCCTTTTCATGCTAACCCACTTGCAAGTGAGTTGCAATAACTTACGATTTCCAACTGCACGTGTTTTTGGGTTTAAACCAATAGTGTATTCTGGCAACTTTTCGACGTTTCTTTTTTGGGGCAGGCATGACGATCGAAATTTTGCTCGTCGTTTATTGCTTTGCCATTGTCCTCGCATCCACTGCTGGGGGACGTCTGCCTCGTGTGGTCAGGATGACCCATCTTAAAACTCAATTATTGATGAGTTTTGTTGGGGGCTTAATGTTGGGGATCGCTTTGCTGCACTTGATGCCTCATGCGGTCGACACGCTGGGTTCTGCATCAAAAGCAGGTGCGGCCGCTTTGGTGGGTGTCGTGACGATGTTCCTTTTGATGAGAGCATTTCATCCGCCCCATGATCATAGTGGGCATGATCATAGTGGCGATTCGAAAGCATGTGATCACGATGATTCCAGCCAAGAAACGCCTCGCAGCATCAGTTGGGTCGGAATGTTGTTCGGCCTTGGTTTGCATACGATGATCGATGGTGTTGCTCTGGCGGCAAGTGCCGTCGCAGATGCCGAACATGGGGCGACGGTGGGTTTGGCCGGTATTGGTACTTTTTTAGCTGTTGCGCTGCATAAGCCGCTGGATGCATTTGCCATCACGTCCACGATGAAGGCCAATGGGTGGTCGATTGGTTACCAGAATCTCATTAACTTTCTGTTTTCGCTCGCTTGCCCACTTGGTGCCCTGCTCTTCTATTTCGGCTTCACTCAAGTTAGCGATAGTGGATGGTGGTTAGGTTGTGGACTGGCGATCTCTGCCGGATTCTTTGTTTGTATCGCATTGTCAGACCTGTTGCCTGAAGTCGCTTTTCATGAGCATGACCGAGGAAAGCTTACGGCTGCCTTATTCTTGGGGATCGCGTTGGCTGTCGGTGTGGAGAACTTGCCGGGGCATTCCCATGACCATTCAGGCACGCATCGGCATCAAGCTTCCGGGGAATCTTCGGATGGACAAGCGGCAGCCCACGATCATTCTACCCATGATCATTCAGAGCATGACCACTGACTTTGTGTCTCTTCAGGCACCAGCTCGGCCGTCTTTAGACGCTTTGACCAGTTTCGTTTGATCTTCAGTTAGGCGGGACGTGTCTCTACCCTGCCCGCTTCACATGCGGACGATGCATCAGCAGGCTACAATCAGGGTCTGAGAGATCCGAGCAAGCGAATAAGGTGGAATGACAATGATGTCCCGATTTCTTGATTTGTATTGTAGCCAGTGGAAGTGTTGGTTTTCTCTGGTTGTTGTATTGATGGCTGGCGTGTGCGGCAGGGCTGAAGATTGGCCGCAGTTGCTCGGTAGTGGATTGCGTTCAGGTAACGCTCCCAATTTTGACGTGAATGAAGTGTTGGGACTCCTGGCAGCGGTGCCGATGTCGGATGCAATCCTGGCGTCTCCGGTGGTTTCTGGAGGCTGCGTTTATGTGGTTGATGGCTCTGGAGTATTGGCTTGCATCGACATTTCCACTGGCAAAAAACGCTGGCAGTTCAGGACGGAAGGTGGGCCAGGTAATTGCAACAATGTAGCTTCACCGTGCCTCATTGATGGCTACGTTCACATCGGAACGATGGCAGGTTTCTACTACGTGTTGGATTGCAGCAATGGCAAGTTGTTACGTCGTTTGGATTGTGGAGAGCCAGTTTTTTCGGCACCGGTGGCAGGGGATGGCCGCGTCTATTTCGCGACCTTGGGCGCCAGGTTGTACTGTTTGCAGCCAGATGGTGTTTCTAATTGGGAGTGGGATTTCGTTCGGGAGGTGATTGGTTTTGATGGGGACCGTTGGAAGGGAGAGGAATGGCTGGCTTTTCGTGGCGACCGCGTCACGTGGAGGGATCATTTTGTCTGTTCTCGCGAAATTTGTCTTGTCGGCAAAACCGTCGTCATGCCCGCTGGTGGTAGGACAGTCTTCATCAATGATGCGGGTGCGACTGCAAATCTTAAGCATGTGGGTGAAGTCCCTGACTATGTCGGTAAGGAATACCCGGCCACATTTGGGCAAAGTGCGGACGAAAATGGTCGGGTGTTTGTGCAATGGCATCGTCGAGACAATGCCGGTCGCGTTGAAGTCATGAAGTTTGAAGGTGGTGATTTTACCACCCAAGTGGTTCCTGGCACTGAAACTTCGATTGATAAGCCGGGGCTGTTGAGCTTTACCTCGGTCAGTGTTCGTGGGGACGATGTCTACCGAGTCAGGCCTGAGCAGGGGGCCGGCTTAATTCGCCATTCGCTGGCCAGCGGTGAGACTGAGTTGCTTTGTAAGCAGGCCGCAATCTGCCCACCTGTGTTAACTCAGCAGCATGCGATCTACGGCGGGCTTGATGGGACACTCTATGTGGTGCCGCTGCATGGTGGAGAAACCAGTGAATACAAAACCGCGTTTGGTGCGGCGATCAGTGCTGCTGTTGCTGTAGCAAGTGACCGTGTGTTTGTCCCGTGTGAGGATGGTTATCTGTACATACTGGGGCCCGGTGGCCAGCAGCCGGCACCGACCCGCGACCTGAAGGTTCATGAAATTCGTAGCCCGTTGAAAGGCAGGTTTGCAGATCCAAAGTATGACTGGTATACGAATTATGGTGATTTCAGTGGGACCAATGCCAACGACCAAGGCTTGCAGCCTCCATTGCGGATGCGGTGGGCACGGCGTCTTGAGGGAACTGTAAAGCACCTGCCAGTGTGTGGTGGTGGGCGACTCTACATGCATACTGCTGAAGGACAAGTGATCGCGGTTGAACAGGATACAGGTCGGATGTTATGGCGGCGTCATTGGCCAGACGTGTACCTGTCCTTCACTTCTCCCTTGTACGTTGAAGGGAAATTGATCATTCCGCAGGCAGGCATCAAGCGATCGGTGATGAGGTGCCTGGATGCCGAAACAGGTAAGTTGCTTTGGGAAGCTCCGTTCACGGGTTCGCCCAGCTGGAGTCGGCAGTTTCCGCCTGTCGTGATTGATGGTTTAGCTATCTACGCATCAGGTTCGGGTGATTACGCCCCCCAAGGAACCGAGAAGCCTTTCACCTTTCGAGGAGATCCCATCGACCGGGGTGGTAAGGAGGTGATGAGTTGGATTTACTCAAACGATAACCCTTACTACCCGCGGAATCATCGCCCACGTCTGTGGGCGTGGGACCTTGAAACTGGCAAAGTCGTGTGGGAGAAAGACTATTCGGAGTTTGGGCGAGGCGGAAATGACTGCGGAATTTGTGAGTTGGATGGCAAGCTTTTCTATTCCGTGTTCTTCGGGTATTCCGAAAGGCAGCGATTGCGCAGGGGATTACCGGCCAAGAATAACGGTTTGACGGTCTGCCTGGATCCCAAGACCGGTGAGCAGATTTGGAAGACGACGGATTATTACGTTACATCCAAGTGCACACTGAGCGCCCGCGAGGGGCAGATCTATATCGGCGGTTTCAGTCGCGCCCGTGAGGGAACCGACGAACGATTTGTCTGGTGTTTAAATGCGGAAGATGGATCTCTGGTGTGGCGATCTGACCCCATCACCTCACGCTTGAATGTGGTAACCGTGGGACCAAAGTTCGTTTTTTCAAATGCTCTGAGGGGTAAAGGTAACGTGTTTGATCG
>DOPG01000384.1 GCA_003513555.1 Rhodopirellula sp.
ACGGTATCGAGAGGGAGTTGATGGACAATCACTTTGCTGGGGTGCCTTGGACGCATCGGATATGCCGCTTGAGGGGATGCCAGATCAGCAGGTGGCTGCTTGGGCTGTTGAGCGTCTGAACATGACCCATGAGAAGCCTTTCTTTATGGCTGTTGGATTCGTCCGTCCTCATGTGCCGTTCACGGCCCCTCGGGAATACTTTGATCTATATCCACTGGAATCTATCCAGATGCCGGTAGTTCCTGATGATGAAATGGATGATATTCCACTTTGGGGCAAGGCTTTCGCTTACGGCACGATTAAGAAAGGCGATCATCGAACCGTGCTAAACATGGGAGATCAATATTGGCGTGAATTGGTGCGTGCTTATCTTGCCTGTGTTTCATTTGTCGATGCTCAAGCCGGCAAAGTTCTTGATGCGTTAGAGCGCGGTCCAAACGCTGATAATACGATAGTTGTTTTCTGGTCGGACCATGGGCAGCACCTTGGAGAAAAACGCCACTGGCGAAAAATGGCATTATGGGAAGAATCAACACGTGTGCCGCTTGCGATCAGGATGCCCGGCCATGGCAACGGCGGAACCAATTGCGTCGCACCGGTAAGCTTATTGGATTTGTACCCAACCCTTATCAGCTTATGTAGCTTACCACCGGTGGATGGCTTGGAGGGACTTAGCTTGGTGCCTCAGCTACGTGATCCCAAACGTGCGCGTACCACCCCGGTGGTGTCGACTTGGCAATACAACAATCACGCGGTGCGAAGTTCAAACTTTCGGTATATTCGCTATCGCGACGGGAGTGAGGAGCTTTACGATCATCGTTCTGATCCTCGGGAACATCGCAACTTGGCCGCTGACCCGGCCTATCTGCCTGTGAAGAAACGGCTCTCCGGATCGATTCCAAGGCTTAACAAGAAGCCGTCTTCGCTGGAGTCTGGGGGCCAGGATACTTACGGGAAAAAGTACGACATGCTGCGTGAGGAAGGTTTGCCAAAATGGCTCGGCGCGGATCCCGGACTACCACGGATACCATGAGTTGGTGCTCGGTGAGGCTCTCGCAGCGTATGGAGTAAAAAAAAAGCGGGCGTGATTTGGATCACACCCGCTTTCTGAGATCTGGACTTTAGGTTGCAACCTATTGATTAAGCTGTTCTTCAATCGATTCTTTTCCATTCTTGGTGCCCAATGCACCCCAGAGTCCGTAGGGGCTTTCACGGCCTGCTCCACCTTCCCAGCCTCGCCCGTCGCCGTTGTCTCGGCCATAAACAAGGTGATTCTGGTCACCAGCTTCGATGGAGTCCGTGATGAACACGACGGCGCCGTCTGCCATCAACACGTGTGCACCACCTTGGTGGTAGCTTGACGCACAGAAGGCTCCAGCTTGACCGTGCCACCTTTGAATGTTGTAGCTATTTGGCGGCAGGATGGTGTGGAAAGAGCTGTATTCCAGACGGCCGTCTGACCAACGCCGACCTCGCATGTGGTTCGGATTACGTTCGTAGCAAGGTTTGCCGCCACATGGTGCCAAACCGCCTGTGGAAGTATTGGTATTCAGGTAGGCCGGCCGCTCAGGATCAAGGTATTGCTTGAAAGAGCCTGGTGGATTGTCCCAAACAGCATTGTCAAATTGCATTTGAATGCCGGATGCACGGCCATCAAGTGCGGCTACGATACACTCACCACCCATGATGGTGTTTGAGAGTCCATCGCTGATGTCACGAAACTTTGTGAAGTGGCGGGTACGGAAGACACCTCGGGCCCAACGCTCGGTGGATTCTTCACCCCAGCTGTTACTACCGTTCGGTTGACCTTGATTGTTGACACCGCTCTCAGACTGCTCAAAGAACGAGTCCCCGGCACAGCCGGTGTAGTTGTTGAATGCTACGCGGTATTCAACCGGCTGAGTGGGGTCACTCGGGCAGCGATAGGTTGGCACCTGAGTCAGCCACGGTTGGTAATTCTGGCTCCAAGGGTTGGGGCCCATCGCAGGATAGGGTGGGTTGCGAACGGTACCGGTGCGATTGACAGCAAGTGGGTTTGATACCTGCTCCCACAAAGCCTGCTGCTCGATGAACGGCGTCAAAGGAACCAGCCAGCTCAACCAGAAGATATTGCTGTTGTCGGCGCCCATGCCAGCGGTTTCGTGCGTTCCGCCGGCAAGCATTGGTAGGTTTTTGTAAGCCGCGTGATAGTTGTGGAGTCCGAGTCCAATCTGCTTGAAGTTGTTGCTACAGCTCATACGGCGAGCGGCCTCGCGAGCTGCCTGGACTGCAGGAAGCAGCAGGCCTACGAGTACTCCGATGATGGCAATCACGACAAGAAGCTCCACAAGTGTGAAGCCCCTTCTTTGCGCGCGTTGTGGTTGCATGGAATTTCCTGAGAAGTATAGGGGAAAATACAAAAAAACTTTCGTTTCGAGTGAACAATATAGCTGAGTGGGGGGGGCTGAAATGTTCTCTTTTTGAAAAAAGCTGACTTAAAGGAAAATATTTGCCCCGAAATGCCCAGGGATGGTCCCAAGGGTACCCATCGGTCAGTCCGACTTTGTTCTGTCTCTGACGTTTAAGGTCGAATGGAAATAGAGGCCAGCTGCACGCATTCTCCCCCCAAAGACCAAGAATTTGGACCCGGGCGGTGTGTTGTAGTGCTGTCCGGGCAGTACGCAGGGCGGTGCTGGTGGCCGGGTTTGAATTGACAAAAAAGAAAAGAAGGGGCCCGCGTTAAGACGGGGTTGCTTTATAGGTTGCGCACCGGAAACTGCCCCGACCGAAGTAGCGACGCGTCGTATTAAGCAAATCGAGTACACGCAAATTGCATTTTCTGTCTGGTGAGGCGTAGCACCCGTTGACGGCCTAAATCCAACATATTCGGGCCGGACTGTGCGCAACCAGTTCAGTCGCTCGCGGGAGCACGTTGACGATGTGTGTTCTTTGCATCCCTGCTTTCCTTCACTTGTATAAATTGTACGGCGTCTGCAATCACATATTTACCATCAGTGCCGTTGGTGGCGATAGTGACCCAGCCTCCAGTGCCCTGATTGAATCGGAATCGGCCGAGAGTACGAAATACCTTGTTGTGCTCAGGTACCTGTTGTTGATTGACTCGAAGGATTGTCTCGCCGTCGCAGTGGCCGATGGTGATTGGTGTGTTAGTCGAGCGACGAATGTTGTAGCAATGGGACATGCGTACTTCGTAAACCCCATCCTTGGGGAGAGTTGGCCGGTAAGTTACTGACTTGTTCCCTTTGCCGGTTTTCTGGTCATGCAGATAGCCGATGCCCACGTAGGGCGGCGTGTGTGTTGAATACTGCCATTCGCCAACCAGTTCAGCATCGGTTTCATCCAGGACGATTCCTAAGAGTTTGTCACGACTGCGAATAATAAAAGGCAACAGCTCGGGTCGATCAACAGCCCCCGCGGCATGTTCATTTGGAATCGCAGCAGGGTGAGGCTTTTGTTTTTTGGGCGGATCCTGTTCCGAAGCACAGAGATGTGTGAGCATCACTAGGTACGTCAGGGCCAATGGGAAAACGTGATAAAGGGTATTCATGGTTCGATATCCTGATGGCGGTCTCTTTGTAGTGCTGGTGTAAAGGTTGGCTTCATGTCTGAAGTATGTCACCGAAGTGCAAAGATGTGCGTTTAAACGCCTGGTCTCGGCTGGTGATGCGGCTATTGTTTTTGGCGGGTGAAAAACACTGTTAGCAAGCAAGCGTAGTTGCTGATCTTCTTGCCCGATCGCTTGGGACTCTCTGCGTCATGACCGTTACGACTGTAGCAGGATGAATAGATGGAACGTTCAGACTTGTTTGTAGAATGGACGTGTGGTGCGTTCGTCTATTTTGTTCTCGCTTCTCTTGTGCATCCTAATATTGAATAGTTTCGTGTTGATGGGGATGGGACCGCATAAACGGTATTGGGAGGGCCGTTCTATGCACGCGTTAATAGAGAGGCCTGTTTTTTGGGTACACAGGTGCTCGATCACGCGTTCTTGCAACCGTACAGTCGTGCGAAACGCGAAGGTGAAAGTGAGGGAAGTTATGGTGATAAAAGAAACACGAACATTTCGGGGGTTACTCAGGACGATCGCTAGCACGGCGGTGTCGGGCATTGGGCATTGGAGTCGGGACGGTCAGGATGGTGCAACTCTTTCTCTTACTTGCCTGGGCGAAGATGGCCGTAAGTTGATAGCAGTGAATCAGCTGGATGATGGGCATGTGGAGGTATTTGTTTCCAGCACGCTTGAACCAGCGCAGTACGTCATCGCCCACGCGGCGCTTTCGCGGCTTTTTATTGATCCAGAGATTCTTGGTGAAGGAATTGATCAAGGGTTTTTTTCTAAGTTGGAGCCTCCATTATTGGAAGCCACCCAAATGTTTGAATCAATGGCGCGGTGTCTGGACGGCGTTGAAATTAGTGCACAGGGCATCTCGGAGGGACTCGTTGAGTTGCGACTTAGCGACGAGTACGGCCAATCGCACGTGCTTTTCCTTGTCGCCAACGAATCAGGCCACTTTTGTTATTGTCGAAAAGATATTTTTGACTTAGCACTGGCAATGATTGCTGCTGCCTGTTATCAGACCGGTTTTCATTTGTTTATGTTGTCGAAGAGGACTTCGATACATCGTGTGGAGGCGTTTATTGGGACGCAACAGCAAGAGGAAGTGATCACGTTCGATATCCGCAAGTAAACTGTATTCTCGTGCTTTGGGGGCAGGGTTGGGGTTGAAGCTGCAGCAACTAGGAGTATTCATGCAGTTGCGAGTCGTCGGTTAAATCTTCGGCTGGGTTGGTGTCGGAAGATACAGAGAAGGATTTGTTAACAGCAAGGTTTTTCGTCGTGATCCCAAACGCGGGTGCCCGATGTTGTCGGACGCTGGAGAAGATGTTTTCCCTGATCAAGGAAGAGGTGACGTGTGGTTAATCCTAGTCGCAGAGAAGGTGTGCTTATGCGTTCCTGAGAAGTGTTTCTCATTTGTAATTTTGGTGACTGAAGCAGAGCGTTGGTAGGCGGATAGGCTTCAGGCAGCGAACGTTGCACGTTATGGTATGGAGGAAGTCGTACCTTTGGGCTAGGTAATGCGTTAGAACGTTAGCTTCGCATTGAGCTGGCTCTCTTATTTACACTTGAGATGGATGATCGAGGATTTTTCTGATGAACCCCTGTGAAATTGCAAGAAGCCTCAAACAATTCTGGTCTCCTCGGATCGTTGCTGAGGTGAATGATTCGTTCGTCAAGGTGGCAAAGATCAAAGGGGAATTCCCTTGCCATTCGCACGAAGATGAGGACGAAATGTTTATGGTGCTCGAGGGTCAGATGAGTATCGAGCTGGAAAATCAAACGGTTTCTTTGAAGGCAGGGGAGGTGTTTGTCGTACCGAGAGGGGTGAAGCATCAGCCAGTGGCACATAATGAATGCCTTATTATGCTTTACGAACCAAAGACAACCGAACACACGGGGGGGCTCGTTCATGAAAACGCCCGGACGATTGAAGAACAACACGCTCAGAGGTAGGCAGTAGGCCCGTTTCTATGCCGGATGATGGCTGGCTGCGCGTTGAACGCAGGCTCTACTTTGAGGTTGTAGTGCTGCCACGCGATGCGAGCCGAAGTATTCGCCTCGGGAACATGCTTTCTGGCAGAATCTGCTCGGCGCAAGCGTGCATCTGCTTTAGGAAATTCACGGTCTCAAGAAATGCGAGTCTCGCCGAACAGCACGCTCGAAGACCGCCAAGCCTTGCACGCAGCGAATCAAAAGGTTCAGAGGTTGGTTGCGAGTGTCATCCTCGCCTGACAATTCAATCCTGATCTTCGACAAATTCCTTGATTACCGTGATAGGCAATGCGTAGCTCCGGACTCGACTGTTTCGAGCAATGTTCATTCCGATGAAGTTTCCAGAGAGATCGAATACTGGGCCACCACATTTCTCTGGTTGTAGGTTGGCATCATGGAGGATTACCGTTGAGAATCCATCCCGTCTGCCGCTCTTGTTCATGCGATCTGCCGCATGGTTTGACGATGATGGGAAGGCCCCAAGGGTGATCGCTTTCTCAATCTCTTCGCCCTCTCTGAGGATTTTGGCGATGATGGTAACGCGGGGGTCCAGTTTCGTCAGAAAGGCACGCATGTCGCTGTCGGTGTTGATGACCGTGTCGTTCATCTGCGTTACAACGTCGCCGACCTTCAGGCCAGCCTTTTTTGCGGCGCCGTCAAGCCGCACTTCATTCAGCACAGCACCCTCACGTTTCCTGAAGGTGGCTGGAACAACGCCCAGAAAACCGCGGCTCATCTGCTTTTGCGATCGGAATGACTTGGCACTAACGATACTTACCTGCCCAGGCCCCTTTGCGTCCGGAGCGATGATGAACACTCCTGCCTTGGTGGCAACGTCAGGGTCCGGATTGAGGCTCACTCCGTCAGCATGCTTAGACGGCGATCGCAGTAGAACGAGGTCATTGTCGGTGTCACGTTGAAGGACTTCTAGCTCGACCGGTTCACCGTCAAATTTCGCTGTGGGCGCGGTCCCGATCATCGAGTTTTTACTGACAACCAGATCCGAGTTTGCAATGAGTGTGCCACCAATCGTGACAGAAGTTGTGTCATCCTCAGTGCCAAATTCGCTGCGAATCAAGACACAAGCATCATCAAGCCTTTGTTCTAAATCGACGAACTGGTTTGGTAGGTCTGCAAGTTGATTGATTGGCTTGGGAGGAGAGAATTCAGTTGGTTCGTATTTGGGTAGTTCAATGTCCGGTGGTGGCAGCTCGTTCGTAAAGTTCGCCTCGAGCGAGAGGACCTCGTCTTCCCGCTTTACTTCGAAAGGAAACTTGTCGAGTCGTTTTTCAGCGGCTTTCGCCAAGGCCGCGCGTAGTGCGGTTAGGGATCCGGTTTTGTCACCGTTGATGATGGTGATCACATCGTCCACTTGAATGCCGCTCTTTTCTGCGACGCTGCCCTCCAAGACTTTTTCGACTGTGATACCGCTTTCGTCTGCCCGCTCGCGGGCTTCAATTCCCAGAATGAGCCTCGAATTTCCCGTGAAAATTCGCTCCGCATTGAGTTCATTCCAGAATTTTCTGTAAGCATCAATCGGCACCTCGAAATTCTGTGTCATCGAACGACCGATACGAGAGTGGATACCGATCACACGCCCATCCATATCGAACAGCGCTCCGCCAGAGTCTCCTGGCTCCATGAGGGCAGTGGACTGTAGCATTCCTCCAGGGCGAGCACGCCGGACGATTCTGCCAAAGCGGACTGCGGGTTGCTCGCGAGTCCCTTGGCCGCCGGGGAAACTGATGCCGATACAGGGCTGGTTGGCGACGAGATTGGAGGATTCACCCATCTGTACGAATGGCAGATCCTTGATTTCTTCGGTGATTTGTACGAGAGCACAGTCAATTTTAGGGTTTGATCCCTTGCCACGTGCTCGAAATCGTCGCCCATCAGGCAGGATCACTTGGTAGCGGCTACCGGGTTTTACCGCGTGTCCCGCAGAAAGAACGTGACCCTCGGTGCTTACAATGACACCGCTGAACGCGCTGCGCGAACCGCGAATTGCAACAACTGCTGGTTGCACCCTATTTATCGTTTTTTGAATTTCCCCTTGCAGGTCGGTTGCGTTGAATTCAGCCTGCAGAGCGTTGGTACAACCGACACTGCAAATGAATGTGAAGAGGATTTGAAAGGTTCGCATACTGATTCAGTTGTAAAAGGTTGAGGTACCCAGTACAGATTAGCCGATGAAGTCCGGATTTCCCAAAGAAGTATTGGGATTTGACAAGCGTTGGAAGAAATTTCAAGAAGCTGTGGGGTTACGTATTCTAAATTGGCAAACTTTGAGGGGAAACCAGCGGTTTGGCAAGCTTCGCAGCCGAACAAGAAACTTGGCGCAGTCGCCCGGTGTGTGGGGGTGGAAGTGGCTGTTCGGGTGGTTCCAAGCCGGACTCGGGAGTGCTGGTGAGTGTGATTTATGTGGCGGCGACGGGAAGATTCAGACGCGTGCCCCGGATGTAAGCTGTTCGGGTGATGCGCGTGAACCAGCAGGTTGCAGAGCAATGCGGTTGAACGGCGGTGTGTTCAAGGCGGATGTTAGGTGGTTTTGGTGTGACGGGGCTCATCAGGATCAATCACGGATATCGGGCCTGGTTTGTGAGCGATTTGCGCGTTCTCACGTTTGTTGAATTCAAGTTGTACAGGCGGAACGGTTTTGTGTAGGGTGACAGCCGAAGGGTCTCTTTCGCAGCAACGTACATCCGGGGTTTTAGATGCAGAGGCGCATGCAGTTACTGTTCGGCTGCGATATCCGCTCGCTGGCTGCATTTCGGATGGTGATTGGGCTTTTGATTTTTGTGGATGCGGTGGTGCGCTTCGGCGCTGCCAAGTCTTTTTATTCTCGCGATGGCTTCCTAGACGCTGCCTTGGCTCAAAATGCCTCGCCGGGAGCTTGGTCTCTCAATTACTTGTCTGACAGTGTCGGTTTTCAGCAGGTGATTTTCCTCGCACTTGCCTGTTCGGCAGTATTGCTTAGTGCTGGATGCTTTACGCGTCTTGCCACGTTTTGCTGTTGGCTTTTGATTGCATCAATTCACGTCAGGAATCCGATGTACCTCATCGGGGGTGATACGCTTTTGCGAATGTTGGTGTTTTGGTGCCTGTTCATTCCACTCGGCAGGGCATGGTCGGTTGACCGTTGGCGGGAAACGAATAAGAAGAGGCTACGACAAAGCAAGAAGACAGTTGCCGGGTTCGTGTGCTCTGTCGGGACAGGATGTCTTTTGCTGCAGGTCTGTGTGATGTACATCACTGCAGGATTATCGAAATGGAACGAACCGTGGCTCAACGGTATCGCGATGGATTATATCTTTCGGCAGGATTGTTACGCACGTCCCTTGAGTGGTTGGTTGGTCCAGTTCCCAATTTTCACCTCGATGGTTACTTACGCGACTTTAGTCATTGAGTTGGGTTTACCTTTCCTCGTCTTTGTTCCTCTTCGAACTGCTCAGTTTAGGATCGCTGCGGTCGTTTTTTTCTGGGCATTCCATCTTGGAATTGAAATGACAATGGATGTGGGGAAATTTACGTACGTTTCGATGGCGGCTTGGTTGCTGTTTCTTCCTTCGATGTTCTGGGATCAGTTTCGTTGGGCGAGACTTTGCGAAGAACCTACGGGCAAATTATCCGGTGAACGTGTTCCTGTGGTTGGGCGTTTCCAAATGTTGGGGAGGCACTTGGTTGGGGTGACGCTTCCACTTGTATTATTCGCTTATGTCGTGGTCTGGAATGTGGCCGGTTTGTATGGAGGCCCCGGAAAGACTTGGCTCAACCGGACTCCTGACATTTTTTACCGGTTTGGAAACATTGTGATGCTTCGGCAGAATTTCCACATGTTCTGTATTCCTGCTCGGGTGAATACGACGTTTCTGTACAGTGGCCGGACTGCGAGCGGCGAGCGCGTGGATCTTGTGCGCGGCATGCCGGCGTCAGACGCGGGGCCTGGGGCAGCACTGCCGGTGGCGCGAGAATGGAAGACACTGCATTGGTATCTGATCAGTTTTGGAGGTGAGCCGAATTTGTATCAGGCACTGCTTGAGTTTCATGCAATGAATTGGAATCGGACGGCCACGGCAGAACAGCGGGTCTATGAAGCGAGGTTGGAACGCTTCGAAGAGGACATCGGGCCCGGAGTTGTGGGAGGATCATTTGTTCATACGCGGAATCTTGCTGAATGGGTGGATACGAATTGGGTTGCGGATCCGGAAACCCGTCTGAAGCAGGATTTTGACCGAATGATGGAGCGGATGGAGAACGGTGGTGTTTTTCCCGTCGATTTTGATTGATGTCGGGGGTTTCCTGTGCAGAAAATGTTCTGGCCGAAGCGTAATTCACCCTGTGTTTTGCGCAAGACTTTTGGCTGAGTTCGCCTTTTTGTCTCGTTTGGTTTCGCAGGCTCACCATTGGCAGAAATTGAGCGTGCATGCGGTAGGCTGTCATTTGCCTTGGAGTCTTGCGAGTACAAGAGGCGGTGTCCCATTGCATCAAATGGGTTGGAAAACTGGTCTGCGGCGATTGCCGTTTTATTTTCGGATGTCCCTGCAGGCGGCGTTATTTTTGTATCTTTGTGGTACTTGGAGTGTTTCGTGCGGGGACTGTTACACCATGCTTTTTCATGACGTCTTCAATTGCACGCTCGGTTTGGAAATCGGGTTTGAAGTTGCCGGGGCGATTGCCTCTTGCGATGTCTAAAGGAGTCCTGCCCTGCTTATTGCTGCAGTTCCAAATGTTGATGTTCGCGCCGCTTGCATCGAGAAGCTTGATCACTTTGGGAAGTGATTTGTAGGCTGCAGCGTGCATCACGCTTTGGTTATTGGCGTCAAGTTCATCAAGGTTGTACAGGTCTAGCCCCAATAAATAAATCACAGCTGCAAGATGTTCTTCGGCGGTGGCCGGGCCATCAGCATTGGGTCCTTCGTCTATCCCCGCGGCCATCAATAAGGCGTTCTGCTTTTTGGAGTTAATGGAAGTGGGGTCCGCTCCGAGTTCGAGTAGCGTTTGCATGTAGGCAACATCGGCTGTAGAGGCTGCGCACAAAAACGGCGTTGCGCCTTTCACCGAAATTCGTAAGCGTCTACCGCTGTTATTGCGTTTGGGAAAATTGACATCTGCTCCGTACGCTACCAACTTCTTGGCAAATTCCAAACTAGTGATGCTGCCTGACCCGCGAGGAGGCGGGTTGCCGCGAGTGTTATCTCCGATTTCGGGTTTACGTACCCATGACAAGGCGTGCAGAGGGGCAAAGCCTGTGCGGTCATCGTTCGGGTCGGCGCCGGCTTGAAGGAGCATGACAGCAAGTTCGTAATGGGCGTTCTCGATGGCAAGCATCAATAGAGACATGCCTGTTGCAGCCTTGGTGCTGCCGGAGGGGCGTCTTTGTAGCGTTTGGTTGATGTCGGCGTCATCAACGAGTAAGAGCTTTGTCACCTCTGTATGACCGTTGCGGATGGCGAAGGTCAGTGCGCTGAATCCCGACGGCAGCTGGGCCGTTGGATCTGCTTTATTTCGCAGCAGCACTCTAACGACTTCGGTATTGCCCCCAGCTGCCGCCCACATCAGTGCGGTTTGGCCGTGGTTGTCTTTGCGGTCAATACGAGCGCCTGCGGCAAGCAATGCTGTGACGGTGCCAGGATTCCCGGCGCGTGCTGCCGTGGCTAGCACGCCTTCGGCGCCGTCGCGTGTCGTATTCGGGTCAGCCCCATGAGCCAGTAGCAAACGAACAATCGATTCTGATCCGTTTTGGCTGGCGATAGTGAGGGGGGAAATCCCGTATTGCGTAACTACGTTGACTTTTGCGTTTGCGGCAATCAGTGTTTCAGCGAGTTGCGTTTGGTCGTGGTAAGCAGCCCAGTGCAGCGCAGTCATGCCATCAGCTTGTGTGGCATTCACATCAAATTCCGAGTTAAGTAGACGTTGTGTTAACGCGGTGTGTTTTCGCTCAACTGCGTCGGCAAGCGGCGAATCGGCACGCTCTTGCGGGTACGCAGTCGACGTCAAGGACAGTATGAGTAGTAACGCGAACGGGCGCGGCAGGCGGCACGGGTAGTCAGGTGTTTTCAATGTTGGCATGTTACGGCTTGCGTGAGACTGTCAATTCGGCTGAGGGGCCTGTCGAGTCCGCAAATGATTCCAGATTCAGACCCATGCTTTGCAGAAGGGTAAGGTGAATATTGGCAAGCGGGGTGTGTTTCGGATATTCGATGTGCTTGCCACCAGTGAATCCCGCGCCAGTGCCGCCAGCGACAATCGTGGGCAGGTTGGTGTGGTCATGTACATTCGGATTGCCCATCCCGCTGCCAAGCATGCATGCCGTGCTGTTGAGTAGAGGTTGGTTGCGTTCTTCAGTCGTGGCAAGCTGGGTTAATAGATAGGCGAATAAGGATACATGAAACCGATTGATTTTAGCGAGCCGCTCAATCTTCTTTGGGTTGTTGCCGTGGTGACTTAAAGGGTGGTGGGATTCAGGTACGCCAACCTCCGGGTAGCTACGTTTCGACGTCTCCCTGGCAAGTTGGAAGGTAATGACGCGAGTGAGATCAGCCTGCAGGGCGAGCACTTGCAGATCAATCAGCAATTTTGCATGTTCTTCGTATGACGCTGGAACGCCCAGTGGCCGTTCAAGGTCGCGGCCTTCGCCGTTGTTTTGATCAGACTCAGACTTATCCAAACGCCGTTCAACGCCGCGAATTGATTGAAGGTATTGGTCGAGAATACGTTTGTCGGCAGCCCCCACCTGTTGCTTCAGTTTTGCTATCTCGTCAGCCATCGAGTCGAGCAAGCTAGACTGTTGTTTTCGTGATTGGGCACGCTCAATCGCTGTGCCCCCTTGGCCAAACAAGGCCTCGAATACGATTCTTGGGTGTGCCTCAGACGGCAATGGCGTTGTTGGTGACGACCACGAAAGGTTGTTTTGATACGCACAGGCGTAGCCGTTATCGCATTGACCTGCCATTTGGGTCAGATCCATTGACAATTCCATCGATGGCAATTTTGTATCGCGGCCAATGTGTTTCGCCGCGATTTGGTCGGCAGTGGTGCCCAGGAAGTAGTCGGTTGACTCTGTATGTTTGGCTGTCGAGCAGCTCAGAAAGGCAGAGTTGGATGTTGCATGGGATCCAGGGTATGCCTTCGCTAGTTCCAGATTGGTGAGCACATTGATCTGGTCTTGCACTGGTTTGAGCGGCTCAAGAATGTATGGCAGGTCCGTGAGGTCCGAGCCTGTTGGTGTCCAACGCGAGTGATCGCAACCCATGGGCATGTACACGTACTGCAATCGTTGGACTGTTTGCCTGGTCCATGAGTGGGCTGCCGCGGGGCCTGCTGGCACCATGGCGTCCAGTAACGGGATCCCCAACACAGCCCCAGCAGTTCGAAGGGCGGTCCGCCGTGACAGGCATTTGCCGGAGATATAGTTTCCTGCGTGAAACGTCATTGGGAGATCCTGAGTTGGAATGGAACGCTGCGAACGATTCCCTGAATGATTGCTGAGAGAGAAAAATTGTCCTGATGGGCATCTCGCACTATTTTGCGTATTGCTGGAGCATCGTGCAATTCTATTGCCCGCCCCAATGCGAAGGTGAGTAGCTTTTCAACGAAGGCTGTAACAAACAGCTCAGGCTGCTCCAAAAGTGCGGTTTCAAGCCCGGCGATGTCGTCAAATTGTTTTCCATTTGGCATTTTCCCCTTGGTGAGGATGGGGGTGTCCTGATCAAGTTCCCTCCAACGTCCCACGGCATCGTAGTTTTCCATTGCAAAGCCAATGGGGTCCATCAAATCATGGCAACTCGCACAAGCAGGGTCTTGGCGGTGTTGCATGAGTCGGTCTCGGATACTTGATGATGCACCCACCGATGATTGCTCATCCAAGGTGGGAACTTCGTCAGGTGGCGGTGGTGCTGCCGCTCCTAAAATGTTTTCGAGCACCCAGTTGCCACGGACGACCGGTGATGTGCGAGTTGCGTAGGAGGTAATCGTGAGAATACTTGCTTGTCGCAGTATCCCACCTCGTCTGTCATTGCTTGCTAAATCGACACGACGGTATCGACTTCCAGACACGCCTTTGATTTCGTAATGGTGGGCCAGTCTCTCATTCAAATACGTATGTTGGGTTTGTAGCAGTTCCAGCACGCTACGGTCCTCATTAATTAACTGCTCAAAATGGAGCTCCGTCTCCCGACGCATTGCCTGGCGTAGGTTGTCATCAAAATCTGGAAACTTCCGCGCGTCAGGAGTGATTGCATCAAGATTTCGTAGTTGAAGCCATTGGCTGGCAAAGTTTGTTGCCAAATTGTTTGTCCGACTGTCTGTGAACATGCGTTGGACTTGATCAGCCAGCACCTCAGGGCGACTTAGGACGCCCTGTTCCGCCAAATCGAGAAGCTCGATATCTGGCACCGAACTCCAAAGAAAAAATGATAAACGCGACGCAAGCTCAAAGTCGTTGATGGCATAAGCCATGTTCGGGTTGGCAGTCGCCGGTTCTGCCTCCATTTTAAATAGGAAGTGGGGGCTAGTCAGAATGGCGGCCACGCTAGCTTGGATTCCGGAGTCGAAGCCGCTCTTGGTATTTTCAATTTCAAAGAAGCGGAGTAAGCGATCGAGGTCCTCGTTGGTCACTGTTCGACGGTAGGCACGGCGCGCGAGCGGTCGAAGCACAAGCGTGGCGGCGGCTCTGGGGGATAATTCGTCGCTCGGGCGCGCTACAAAAATCCGCCTCTGACTTGGGGTCTGAAGCTCGTGTGTGTGTTTCCGCGATTCGCTGTGTGGTGGGAAAGGTCCGGTGATGGAAAGCTCGTATATCGCCGGGCTCAACCGTGGGTGCCGGTGCAAGTTGAAATGAACGTTCAACGGTTGGCGAACTGTTTCTGCGAGAGAGCCAGTTTTCCGCAGGAACGTTGCGCCGACTCGGTGCGGGCCTGAAGCCACGTGGATTCGCGTGGTCAATAGTCCGTCGTCAAAGTCCGCAAGTGTCCCGGATGGCGGGGGTTCAACCACCACGTGCGCTAGGGACTCTTTGTCAACTAGGATCACCAGTTCATGTTTCCCTGTTAGTCCTTCCACCTCGTCGTTACGGTCACGAGTAAGTCGTATTTGCACCTCGTAAGTACCGGACTGTCGAAAATGGTGGAGAAAACTACCCCCGCCACGGGTGCCCAGTGGTAATCCAAGCATATGCTTCTCTTGGGTCACATCTGGTCTGATGCGGTAGGTGCGTCCGCCGGGTGCGGATAAAGGCAGGCCAACCGCTAGCTGCGAAATGCGACGGGCGGCGGTCACGTAACGACTGATCAGGGTAGCTGGCAAGTGACGCATCCGAGTGTGATCAAAACCGTCACTCGATTCATCGGGTGGAAGCAACTCAGTTGCATCAATTTCCAGGTCAAGAAGATCGCGGATTGCGTTTTCGTATTCTGTACGATTGAGTCGTCTGAAGCTTGGTACAAAACCGGGGTTGGGGGCCTCCACCTCCGCAGAATCAAGCGTGGTGGTGAGGTAATCTAGGGCTGAATTGTAGGCAGCAGCACTTGGTCGATCGGAACCCACGGGTGGCATTTGGTGCGTGCTGAGTTTCCGTATCACTCGCTCCCAGGTGTCACTGTGTTGGGCAACTGAGTCAGGCAGCACTGTCTCGAGGTTCAGCCCACCCTCGGTCGTTGCGGTGTTGTGGCAGTCGAGGCAGTAACGTTGGACGAGGCGCTGGTGTGGCAATGTTTCTGCAGCGTAGGTCATTGTCAGAACACAGCTGGACCCAAAGAAAATAACGTATAATACTGCAAAAAAGGGGGCAGTATTTCTCGGTATGGTTTGCAACGGTGCTAGCACGAAAATTGAATTGCTGCGAGTTGTTTGAATTGATCGGCTCAGCTGGATGGTCAGCATAGGGGCGCCTTGAGCTAAGCACATGCCCGCCTCGGTTTCCCGCTTCGCCCTGTCTCCGAGAGTATATCATCGTTCGAACCGGTTGGTGTAATTAGCCGTCCCGGTCCGCTGAGCACTGTGCAGGGCTTCGATTGAAATATTGTAATCGTTTGGTTGCGATCATTCGTGCGCGGGTTTGATGGTCACTGAGTTCGGCAAGCCTGTTCGGCCCTTGAGTTGTTGGCCTGCTTTGCAACGTACCTCACCCAGCCTCTGCTTGGTCGGGATGGGTTTTCCTTGCTGTCCATTCCCTTCTTGAATAGTTTTTTACGGATCGCTTAAGAACTATCCTTTTAAAAGCCGTCATGCATGCAACGCAGTGGACTCGGTAGGGTGAGGGTAAAGTATGAAATTGACATGATTTGCCTGCAATTCCGGGCCTGGCGAATGAGGCGGTCAGGCTCTCCACTGTCTCGAAGCAGGTAAATGCTAGCAGGTTGGGGTCGATCTATTTTGCCTAACCGTGCAAGTGGTGTGTGAACGCAAGTGCAGCGGCTTCTGAGGTGGTAACAGCCGCGGGCTAGAGTCATTTAAACGCTTATAAACGCCGATGATCTGCATATTCTTTGTGCCCAGCACGATGGGCTTCGATTCTGGTGGCAGCTGCGGTGCGAAAAGAGAGTTAGGAGATATTTGCTCTCGCATCGGGTAATTTCGGTTCCGCCGGTAGTTTCCCGACGTGAGGGCACGGGACGGCTCTGCGTTGAGATGGAATCTGTTGTTGCAAGGGAATGCAAATGTGAATCGTTTTGGTTATTTGAGTTTGGTACTTCTTGTGGGATTAACGATGTTGGGCTGCGCGAAAAGTCGTCAGCAGTACCAGCGTTCTGCCGATCGAGAGGTGCATTCAGCGATAGCCGAACGCAACGGTGACCCTCGCTGGCATACGGCGAGCTATGGGATCGGCATGAATCCAGAGAGTCGATTCTTCGACCCTTACAACCAGAATTGTCCACCGAGTCCGGGGGATGATCCGTCCTCTCATCGATACATGAAGTGCGTTGACGGGATAAAAGGTTGGGATCAGTGGGATGACTATGGCGTACGTTCCAGTTTGGACAATCCAAAATGGGAGGAGAGCCTTGGGCAGTATGGCCCCTTAAACGAGTCGGGAGATTACGTCCTTAACCTTGATTCTGCTGTTGAGCTGGCTTACCTGCATTCGCCGCAGAATCAGACTCAGTTGGAAACGCTGTACCTGTCAGCCCTTGATGTCACCAGAGAGAGGTTTCGGCTCGACACGCAGTTCTTTGGTGGCCTTGGCGTCTTTTACAGGCACAATGGCAACGTTGTGCCCGCTGCAATTCAGTATGATGGGATTTCGGGAAATTACATCATCAGTGAGCCGTTTGAGGGCATTGAGGGGAACCGGGTCACGATTGGGACCGGAAACTCGCCCGTGGAAGTTCGACGCAAGTATGCCACCGCGGGTGAATTGCTCGTAGGCTTCGCAAACTCCTTCGTTGTGGAGTTCACTGGTGACGATGTTGGTTTGGCGAACTCCATCGCTAACTTCACTTTTATTCAGCCTTTGCTGCGTGGAGCTGGTCGTGATGTTGCGCTCGAGCAGTTGACTTTTGCTGAGCGGAACCTGCTTGCGAACCTGCGGGCTTATAGTCAGTATCGACAAGGTTTTTACACGTTGGTTGCGGTCGGCGATCTTGGGGTAAGTGGTCCTGTTCGTAACTCCCGTAATACAAGATTGTCAATCTTTTCAGGAGTGGGTGGCGTTAACGGGTTCGTTGGGCTTCTGCAGCAGCAGCAGCAAATCAGGAATGCGGAAGATAATCTCAAACTTCAGTTGCAAAGCCTGCGGCGTCTCGAGGCGTTCCTTGAAACCGGTATGATCGATCTGGTTCAGGTCGAGCAGTTTAGACAAAACATCGAGGCCGAACGGGTCTCGTTGTTGTTGTCCAAGAACGCCTATCTTCGGTCGTTTGACAACTACAAAAAAGACACTTTGGGTCTGCCGCCCGATACACCTCTTGGTTTGGATGACACGTTGATACGACAGTTTCAGCTGATTGCCGATGATGCGGTAGCTGTTCAGGCAAACCTCGCAAACCAGCAAATCCTCATGGGCGAACTTGATGAAGCCGTCGGGCTTGCAGAACTCGACTTGGTCGTTCTGCAAATCGAGCAACTCTCACTGGAGGTTGGAAACCTCATTGCAGCAGCGTTTGCCGATATCGAGCAGATGCATGGTGAGTTGCCCAAGCGATTTGAGTTCATGGATGAGGCAGCGAGGAAGGAATTAACTCTGGAAGTTGAATCACTCGAACGCGACGCGGCGAAGCTCAAGGTGGAGTTCGCGAAGGCATCCGAGTTGATTGCGGCTCTGTCCGAAGGTAAGGATACCGAGGTCGACCGCACAGCCAGGCTCCTAAGGCAGAATGCGACCGATGCAATGGCTGACCTCAAACGCTTGGCTCAAAACGCGATACTCATTCAGGCAAGAGCGCGATTGGAGAGTGTTTCGATTTCTCCAATCGAGCTGGATTCCAATGATGCGATGAAGATCGCGTTGGAGAATCGACTGGATTTCATGAATGGACGTGCAGCCTTGGTCGATAGTTGGCGCCTTATCGCGGTGAGTGCGGATGCTTTGCAGTCGACATTGAATGTAACCAGCTCTGGAACGGTGTTGACCGACCGCAATGATCCGCTTGCATTTCGAGCGTCAACGGCAAGTATGCGTCTTGGACTAGAGTTTGATGCCCCTTTCACTCGCCTTGTTGAGCGGAACGCCTACCGCGAATCGTTGATTAATTATCAACGCAGTCGCCGAAGCTTCATTCAGTCACATGATGCGTTGCAGGTGGACCTGCGTGTGATCCTGCGAGAAATCAAGCAGCTTGAGGAAAGTCTCGAGATTCAAAGAAGATCAGTAGCGATCGCGATTCGTCGTGTTGATCTGACGCAAGCAAGACTCGAGGCTCCTGCACGTCCGGCCCAGCCAGGGCAGCGGCCACCGCAGCTTGGCCCTACTGCTGCAATCAATTTGATTTCCGCTCAAGCCTCGTTGCGGGATACGCAGAATCGGTTCCTTGCAACTTGGCTCAATTACTACGCAGCGAAAATGCGTCTTGCCCGCGAGTTGGGTGTGATGACCTTGGATACAGAGGGGAATTGGGTAGAAGAGCCCCTTCCAAACGCTAAGCTCGAGGAGGTACTGCCGCCGCAAACGCTAGAGGGACTGATCGATCCAGAGGCGTTGAGCGAATTGGGGGAGGAGGCGGACCTTATTCCTCCTGATGTGTCTGGGGAGTTTCTTGAATTGGTGGAGTCACTTCCGGAAGATTTTAAGCTTCCTATTCCGAGTTCCGTTGAGCAAAGTTCGCCGTTGTCGGGTTCCAATGGGGCTGTGAGTAGCAAAAAGTGATGCGTGTGAGCCTGAGTTGGGAGTGGATTCTCTACTTGTGAATGAATTGAGAGCTTGCCTCGCTTGACAGGTTGTATGAGATGGAGCTGGGTGGGTGTGAATAGGCGAGTTAGATTGTTGAGTTTTTATGATCGCGTCGGTAGTTAGGCAGAGTGGAATATGCGGATATCCAGAGGGAGTTTTGCAACGGAGCGTAACAAAGGGCTTGGAAGACGGCGACGCTGGGCTGGTTTTCGCTTAAATTCAGGTGTCAGTCGCTTTGAATACGCGTTGCGTTTGGGCTGTGCCTTTTGAACTTTGTAGTGATAGCATGTGTGAGGGTCATTCACGCGCCGCCGCCGGTAGTTTGGCGTGGCAGCGGCGCACGTTCCAAATTCAGTTGCATTGACGGTTGAATGGTTCATCCAGTTTTCGGGTTCAGTCGTCGCATCTGGACAGAGTCTGCAAGTCTCCAGAAAGTTTGTTTTGATGGTAAGTGAACAACAGAACGAAACCGATTTGAACGCGATGAAGAAGAAGGTGCGTTCGGGGCCACGGTGGCGAGTTTGGGGATTCGTGGGTGGGTTGAGTTTGTTGGCTGTTCTGTTTGCTTTGTATGGTCGTAGTGATTGGATGGCTCAGCTTTTTGCTGATCGATCCGTGAATCATTTGAGTTACTTGGTGGAAAAGCGGGGGCTTGAGGTCACCATCACCGAGCAGGGTACAGTAGAAAGCACAGAGAACACCGAGATAAAATGTCGTGTCAGGGGGTTCAGTACGGTCACGTACGTGATCGATGCTGGAACGGAGGTAAACGAGGGAGACGTCCTGGTTCGGCTCGATACGAAGAGGGTTGAGGATGCAATCAGTAAACACACAACCGAGTCGCACACGGCGCGTGCCACGCTGGAAACGTCGATTGCAAAACTGAACCAAGGGATGTTGCAGGAAAACGCATATCTTGAGGGTGAATATAAGACGCGACTTCAGAAACTTGAACGTCAGTTGAAAGTTGCACGAACGAATCTTGAAACTGCGGAATCCCACCTTGCAAACTCACGGTCGATGTTTAATCGGGGCTTTGTGACCCTACTTGAAGTTGAAAGTAATGAGTTCACGGTCACTCGGGCCAAGCTTGAGTTGGAAGTGGTGGAAACAGATCTTTTGGTTTTGGAAAAATATACACGCAACATGCGGCTGGAGACCATTCGCGGCCAGTTAGCCGCTGCAAAATCCAAAAAGCAGGCGGATGAGGCAGGGTTGGCTATGGACGAGGGACGTCGAGATCGCGCCATTAAAGAACTGGAATATTGTGTCATCACAGCGCCTAAGGCGGGGTTGGTGATTTATCCATCTTCAGCGGCGTGGAAGGACACGCCAGACGTCACCGTGGGAGCAGCAGTACGACGTGATCAGACCCTGCTCTTAATGCCAGATCTTTCGAAAATGCAGGTCAAGGTGGGTGTCCATGAATCAATGGTTGATCGCGTTCATGTGGGCATGGAAGCGCAGGTAACGCTTGCAAATTACGTTCTTGAAGGCAAAGTTAGTTCCGTTGCATCCGTCGCTCAGCCGGCGGGTTGGTGGACAGGCAATGTTGTCAAGTACGATGTCATCGTTGAGATACCGTCGATGGATGATCTTAAACCCGGGATGACCGCACAGGTGGATCTATTGCTCGCCTCGTATGAAGATGTGGTTGTCGTCCCGGTTGCGTCGGTGGTGGAGACCGAGGACGGCTGTTTCTGTTGGGTGAAGCGAGGCGATAAGTTTGTTCGCAAAGCCATCATTCTTGGTGATGGAGATGACGTGTTTTTGGTTGTCGAAAATGGCTTGGAACCAGGAGACGAGGTTGCGTTGTCTCCGCAGACGGTGATGGCAGAGGGTGTAGCTGGGGATAAGCAAGGCGGATTTGAAAACGCGGAGGTTGTGGAAATTGAATAAGCAGAATGGGAAGAATCGCTCTGTCGTCTTGAAATTGGTATTTCTGGTTGCCTTGTTAGGGATTCTGGCGATAGGGATCAGGACCTACACAGAGGCAGGGATCAAACCGCAAGCGATCAGCACCGAGGCCCTGACGTACACAGTGGGGCGGCAGCGTTTGACTGTTTCAATCACGGAACAGGGAACACTTGAAAGTCGTGAGAATGTAGAAGTCAAGTCGAAGGTGCGTGGCGACAATACGGTGATCTGGGTTGTTGAAAATGGTTCGCTCGTGGAGGAGGGGGACGTCCTTGTCAGACTCGACACATTGGCTATCGAGGATTCAATCAATGAACGTTCGAAATACGCACTTTGGTCACTCTCTGGCGCGGAAAGCAGTCGTGCCAACGCAAAGCGTGCGGCCTTAGCGGTCAAGGAGTACGAGGAAGGCCGTTTTGTCATGCAGCTAAAGACGATGGAGAAGGATCTGGCGATCGCCGAGTCCAACTTGCGTGTTGCAAGGAATATGGCGCAACATGCCAAGCAGATGTTTGAACGTGGGTACGCACCGGAGGTGGAGTTGACAGAGAAACAGTTCGCCGCGACTCAGGCGGAGCTCGCTGTCAAGGAAGCAAAAAATGCGATCCTTGTGCTTAACGAATACGACAAGCCACAAGAGATGGAAAAACTTCGTGGGGAGTTGAAAGCTGCTGAGGCTACCAGAGACTCACTCAACGAGCGGGCCAAAATGGATGGCACTCGACGAGATTTGGCGCTTGTCGAGAAAGAGCTCTGTACGATTAGAGCTCCGAAGAGCGGTATGGTGATCTATCCATCAGCGCGGAGTTGGGAAAAGACACCCGACATTGAAGAAGGAGCAACGGTTCACCGTGACCAGACTCTCTTGTTGATGCCGGACTTGCAGAACATGCAAGTGAAAGTAGGAATTCATGAGTCAATGATTGAACGAGTTTCATTGGGACTGAGAGCCGTTATCACGTTACCTGAGGAAGAATTGGAAGGACAGGTTTCCGAGGTGGCAGCGATTGCAGAGCCGGCGAGTTGGTGGACCGGCAATCTGGTGAAATACGACACAATTGTCGAACTCCCTGTAATGGAGGGATTGCGGCCGGGGATGAGTGCGGAGGTGGAGGTGTTTCTTGCTGAGTATGAAGACGTGATGACCGTTCCTGTGACTGCGGTAATTGAGTCCGTCGATGGTGCATTTTGTTGGGTACAGATGCCATCAGGCGAAATACAGCAGCGTTCAATTGCCTTAGGCGACAGTGATACGGTGATGATTATCGTTGAGTCTGGACTTAGTGTGGGCGAACGCGTCATTCTCAATCCACGTGGAGTCCTTCAAGAGGCTCGTGATGTGAGCTTGAAGCCATCGAATCCGGAAACGGCAGGCATGGAGGAAGCGGGCGGAGAGTACGTTGGTGGTGATCAAGTAGCTGATGAGAGCCAACCCGCGGCAGCTGCTACCGAGAATGCGGGTCATAAATGATGACACAGTATCTTACCGCAAACCATTTGGTTCTATCTTTTTCAGAATTCATTTCCCTAGTTAGCAGGGGCTGACTGCTGTGCTTCGTTCGCGAGTTTTTCATACTTTGGAATTAGGCTTGAAAAGCCTATTGCTGCAGCGAATGCGAGCTGGTTTGGCTGCGTTGGGGATATTCATCGGTACGACGACCGTGATTTGGCTCGTTGCCATGGGTGAAGGGGTAAGTTACCAGGCACAACAACAGATTCTTGAACTGGGTGCCAATAACATTATCGTTAGGACGGTTGAGCCGAACGTCAAAGGCGAGAACGCAAATTCTAGGATCAAGGATTATGGGCTGACACGCAAGGACTTTGAACGGATCGTTCAGATTATCCCTGGCATTAACGCGGCCATCCCTATGAGAGAATTGAAGTTTGAACTGCGCAGAGACAACTTAACAACGGACGCCAAGTTGGTTGGTTGTGTTCAAGAACATCTCGAATTGAACCAATTGCAGATCGCCCGTGGTCGATGGTTGACTCAACGTGATGAGGGAAAGAAGGTCATCGTGCTTGCGCATCAGACTGCCATGAAATTGTTTCCTTATGAAAACCCAATCGGACGCACGATTTGGGTGGGAAGTGAGTTCTATACGGTGGTGGGGCAGACCTTTGAACGCATGGCGTCAGCGGCAATTGGAGGCAGTCTCGATTCGCGAGATTATAACCTTGATGCGTATATTCCCCTTTCAACAATGCGGTCGCGCGTCGGTGATCTCGTGATGCGGCGGGTCGCGGGCGGTCAGTTTTCTGGTGAGCAGGTGGAGTTGAGCCAAATCACAATCACCCTCGAATCGACGGAAAAGATTGATGAGACTGCGGTTGTGATCCAGTCCCTGCTCGACAGCTATCACGAGAAGGAGGACTACGCGGTTGTAGTGCCCAAGGAACTGCTGCGGCAAGCAGAGCGAACCAGAGCTATGTTCAATATTCTCTTGATTGTCATTGCAGGGATATCGCTGCTGGTGGGTGGAATCGGCATCATGAATATCATGTTGGCCACAGTTACCGAGCGGACGCGTGAGATTGGAATCCGCCGGGCTATCGGTGCGAAACAGGGAGACATAACCAAACAATTTCTTGCAGAAACGTTGTTGTTGACAGGGAGTGGGGGGATTCTTGGTGTCATGTTTGGCCTGCTCTGTGGTCCCGTCTTTCGCGGCCTTCGGAGCCTAATCCAGGCCATCGATCCAGAATTGTTGCCACCGGTGGTGTCATCGTTAGAGCCGCGAATTGCCTTGTGGTCGGTGATGTTTTCCTTGTTGATCTCAGTGGGGGCAGGACTGTGCTTTGGGATTTACCCTGCCAGAAAAGCAGCTCAGATGAATCCAATTGAGGCTTTGAGACACGAGTAAACATGGCGGCTGGTTCAAGAGTGTCAGCCCGCCAATGAACGCAATGGCAGGTGGTGAGAACAGCAGACCGTAACTTGCGGATGGACAAGCTGGCACTGGATTCCGCACCATTGACCCGGGTTCCTTGGCAGTAACTGGCTTTTAGGCGCAAGAGCCATTCACGGTTTCGCTCAGTGCAGGCGGGTAGCAATACCGTGGACGCGGGAATTCGTTGGAGCGTAACTAGCTAGTTTCTAGCTTGTTCAATCAGTTTGTCGATCTCGAGTACATGCCCATGAGGAACCCGACTTCGTTGGTATTTGTTCCAAATAACTTCGCGAAGTGACTCGAGGTCCTCAAGTGTGATTGTCGGGAATTTGGTCCATTCCATTTCTGATTTCAGCCGTGATTGGAGTTGCCATTTTCCAGCATGACGTGTTGCTGTCACTAAACGCACTTCACCATCTTCGGTTCTCTCACGCCATTCGTGCTTCTTCATATTTGATTCGTTTAGGTTTGTTGTTCTATGGAGTAGTGGCTGTCGTAAGACAGACCCTGGGAACGTCGGCGCTAGTGCATAGGAACATCGGGTGTGGGTGAACTTCGGCAACGTTGTTCTTCGGGCAGCGAGTACGGCAGGGCATACCCTGTGCCACGTATGCGGATGCTTTTCAGCGATGTTGCTGAATTGTAGCCGTGATGGTTTAGTTGGGGATGTGGGGCAAGTGAACCTTCCCTTGCGTTAGATAGGCTTTGTGAAATCTCGTCGATCGTCCAGATGCCTACGCTCAGTAACTTAGCAAACGCTGACGCTTGCACGTGAACACCACAGCGTCGCAAGTGTGCTGTTTGGTGGCCGCCAGACTGAAGTTTGTTCATAAACGCCCTGAGCCAGCGTATGAAGGTCAGGCAATGATTTCGTTGACAACACGTCCGTGGACGTCGGTAAGTCGAAAATCACGGCCGCTATATCGGTAGGTTAGATTCTCGTGATCCAGTCCCATGAGATGGAGGATAGTGGCGTGCAGGTCATGCACGTGGACCTTGTTCTCTTGTGCTGAGAAGCCAAATTCATCTGTTGCACCGTATGCCATTCCCCCTTTGACTCCCCCGCCTGCAAGCCAGACGGAAAACCCATGATTGTTGTGGTCGCGTCCACTCCCGCCCTCGGAAACTGGAGTCCGCCCAAATTCGCCTCCCCACAGAATAAGGGTGTCTGAAAGCAAGCCTCGTGATTTGAGGTCTCGAAGCAACGCAGCGATCGATTTGTCACTCGCGAGTCCCTTGGAACGGTGTCCGCTTTCAATGTTGCCATGGTCGTCCCAAGGTTGGCCTCCCCCATAGAATACCTGCACCATCCGCACGCCGCGTTCGACAAGGCGACGAGCAACCAAGCAGGCGTTACCGAACTGGCCATTTCCGTAAGATTCGCGTGTTGCCTGCGATTCTCGGTTTAGGTCAAACGCTTCCTGTGCTTCGCTCTGCATTCGAAACGCCATCTCGAAGGAAGCAATACGCGCCTCCAATTCGTTGTCGCGGGTTCGTTCAGCAAGATGTTTTCGGTTCAATTGCGTCATCAGGTCCAGTTGCTGTCGCTGCGTGTCGTGATCTAGGTGACGGTTGTTGATGTGCGGTATGACTCGCGTGGGGTCCATGTTGCTATTGTTGATATGGCATCCTTGAAAGACCCCCGGCAGAAAGCTGTTGCTCCAAAGTTGCGGACCTACGACAGGTTTCCCCGGACATAGCACCACGAAGCCGGGTAAATTCTGGTTCTCGCTTCCGAGGCCGTAACACAGCCATGACCCCATGCTTGGGCGTGTGGGTTGAGTGATGCCGGAATTCATCATGAGCAAAGAGGGTTCATGATTTGGCACGTCGGTGTGCATCGACCTGACCACGCAGATGTCGTCGATACACTTTCCTACTTCGGGGTAGATCTCGCTAACGGGCAGCCCCGATTCCCCGCAGTTTGTGAATTTGAACGGTGACTTAAGTAAGCCACCGGTCCCACGTTCGGTTTTCAGGTCTGCGCCGGGGGGACGTTGGCCATGATACTTGTCAAGCATTGGCTTGGGGTCGAATGTATCAACTTGGGACGGGCCGCCGTTCATGAATAGGTGAATGATTCGTTTGGCTTTGGGCGCAAAGTGCGGAGTCTTGATTGCCAATGCCTTTCCCGATGACGTATTTAACTCGGCGTCAGGGTGCACTGCTGCATTTCCCCCTAGCAGGTGTTGGTCATGGAGCAGGCCGGCGAGACCTAACGTGCCCATGCCTGTACCAATTTTTGTGAGCAGGTTGCGACGACTCAAGTGGTTGATGTGGGTCATATTAATCGACGTATAGGAATTCGTTGGAACCAAGCAACGCTTGTGTGTATTGCTCCCAGCGGGTCAATTTCGCGTCCTTCGGATTGGGCTGTGCAACAAACTTTTTGGCAATCAGTAACTCTTGTTGATCAGCATTTCTTCCATAAAGTAATTGGTACACGCGGTGTGTCCTGTGGTCTAGCGTTTCACCAGATTGACCCTGAACCCGTGCGGCGAGCGTTTTGGCCTGTTTGACAAAGAATTCACTATTCAATACGAATAATTGTTGCTGGGGGACGATGGTTTCGGTACGAACAGCACTGGTGACATTGGCATCGGGAAAGTCAAAAAGTCGAAGTAAGCCGTGTAGGCTGTGTCGGCTGATTGCTGCATAGACGGTACGGCGAGTGTTGTGGGCGTCATCAAGGCTTACCGTTGGTCCGCCGGTGCTTTTGTCCAGATTTCCGGAAACCGATAGTAAGGCGTCACGCCACGATTCGACTTCCAGTCGCCGACGGTTCATGCGCCAGAGCAGCCGATTTTCCGGGTCGATGGATTCCCCAGGTGCACTGTGGTTGCTTGAGAGTTGGTAGGTTGCGGACAGCATGATCTCGCGATGAAGCCACTTGAGAGACCAGCCAGCCTTCATAAAACGTACCGACAGTGTGTCGAGTAACTCGGGGTGCGAAGGTAGAGCGCCTTGGGTGCCAAAGTTACTGGGGGTGTCAACGAGCCCACGGCCAAAATGATGCTGCCAGACGCGGTTAACGATCACACGAGCTGTCAACGGATTGTCAGGTGAGGCGATATCGTTTGCTAACTCAAGGCGGCCGCTACCATCCGTGTAAGGAGTCCGGTCTCTTCCGGTCAGGATTCGAAGAAAACGTCGCGGTGCGACCGGGCCGAGCCGACTAGGATCGCCGCGGATATAGACATGGAGATCTTTGGTGCCTGAATCTTGAATCACGTGGGCCATGGGCAATGACGGAGGCAGTGCATCCTTGGCTGCGCTCACCTGAGCCTCCAAAGCATTTAGCTGCTGTTGCTGGCCATCCGTTAACCGATCGGGTAGATCTTTGTCATTGATTTGAAAAATTCCTGATGAGGAGAACACGCGTTTGACCAGCTCTTTTCTAGCCTGACGTTCCGGTGAATCCTTCTTCGGCGATAAATCGCTCGGAGGAGCTGTGTAGATGCGAAACTGAATCGTTCCCTCACCACTACCGTCAAGGCCGCCTTGGGAAATAAAGTGTTCGTAACCTGGGGGTATCTCGTATTCGATGACGGAGAACGCGTGTGTGCCGATTCCTGTGGGATAGATTTTGCCAGCAACTTTGAGTGGCTGCCCGGCGGAATTGAGATTCCTTCGGACTTTGCTGTGGTCGGTCGTCGCGTTTTTCCAGTCCAGATCCAACAGGGACTTTTCGCTGTCATGACTAACAAGGCGAGGATTAATCCAGTCGCCCCAGTCTGAATTGATGCCGTCTCCGGCATCGGTAATCACAAGAAACAGGCGATCCGCCCCCTTTAGGTCGAGTTTGATCTCGACCATCGGGTGAAGTTTGTCGACGCGTTGACTGACATACACTGCTTTGGTTTTATGTTTGTCAAGCTTTCCATCACGTTCATCGAGGCAATCCCTTAGGTGATGCTCGAATGTCTGTGCGGCAACTAAGACGGCCGCTGGAAGTCCTGCATCGTGTCCATTTGGTTCCGGCAAGTTAAGCCAAGGCTGAAGTGAAGTGATGGACTGGAGGTACTTATTGTCGGGGCGTAGGAATTTCTCCCATCTTTCCAGCCAGTTCCGGTTGAGCTCCGTCTCGTCCGCAATGGTGTGAATCTTGGTGTTCCTGTCATTCGATCTCCGCTGGCGGTATCTCCAGACTGCAGCCATGTATTTGTGAACATTTGCAAGTTGTGTCTCAGCAAGTTCACTCTTACGTTGATCTCGTAAAGCTTTAGTCGCGTTTTCGTGTTGTTTGACTTGCTGCTCAGCTGCACGGTAGGCATCGACGACGTTTTGAGGCGCCAAGGGCTTATCGACCATGCGAGTATTGTGGAAAACTCCTGCGAGGGAATAGTAATCCTGAGTGGGGATTGGATCGAATTTGTGATCATGGCATCGCGCGCAACTTACCGTGAGTCCAAGCAGCCCACGAGTGATGGTGTCAATGCGGTCATCGAGTTCGTCAGCCTGTGCCTGTGCTTTATCAGAGTTTTTGTAGTAGATTGCACCAAGGCCAAGGATCCCCAAACCAGCAAGGCGAGTTCGCGGTGATGATTCCGCATCTGGCATAAGATCCCCCGCCAATTGCATTTTGATGAATTGGTCATACGGCATGTCGTTGTTAAGAGCTGCGATTACCCAATCTCGGTACTCATGCGCGTGTTCGCGGCGGCGCACTCCAAACGTGTGCGCTTGATCCTCGGCATAGCGGGCAATGTCGAGCCAATGCCGCCCCCATCGCTCACCGTAATGTGTGGAACTCAATAAACGATTGATGGCATCGGAATACGCTTTTTTAAGCGTGGTTTCTTGACTCGCATCAAGAAACAAACGCATCTCTTCGGGGCTTGGTGGCAGACCCGTTAGATCAAACGTGGCGCGACGCAGCAGGCTACGCGGTGAAGCCGGTTCGACTGGATCAAGGCCCTCTTGTTCCATACGGGCTTTGATGAACCGGTCTATCTCGGTTTGGGCCCACGAAGTATCGGTGTTGGTGGGGGCGGGGACGCCCTTGGGCTTTTTGAAGGACCAGAACTGGCCGCTCATTTGATAATCGATAGTGGGGCGAGCAGCCGTGGTGGCGCTGTTTCTGGGGTCGAATGCCCCCCGCCGTACCCATTCAGTGAAGTCGTCGATTATCTGTGCTGGCAACTTTCCGGAAGGAGGCATCTCAAAGTCCTCATGCCGTAGGGCTGAAATGAGCAGACTTTGATCTGGGCGTTCGGGCGTCACCGACGGTCCGCTGTCGCCGCCTACCAATAAACCTTGGCGAGTGTCGAGTAACAATCCGCCCTTTAATTTGTTATTCGATTTTGCCTCTTCTGAGTGGCAAGCATAGCAATGTTCTACCAGCACTGGCCGAATCTTTGACTCAAAGAATTCTAGATCGTCAGACGCCAATGCATTCGTGAATGAAGCGCACGTCAATATCGCCATTTGCCCGATGGGCAAGAGAGCCACATAGGCTAGTTGGGTAATTCGGAGGCGTCGTGAAACCAAGGGGTCAAACTCGATGGGGAATGCATGGAAGGGTTGCGGTGGGAACGCTGCGCTGCCGGCCGCGTCTGAACAGTATACTCTTGATTCCACACTGTCTAACAGGTCGGTGTGCCATCGGTGTGGTTCTTGTTGCCGCTTGCGTAAAGCCGAACGTCCCAGAACAACCGTGAGCACGCTCTCAAGAAGCACTCTGCTGATGTGGCATGCGCACTACCACAACGCTGGCTTTGTGGGAAGTGTGAAGGGCAACTCGATTGGGTGGATAACCGGTTGAATTCATCTGTAAGCGAGCGAAGGAATGAGACGCACCGTGGAGGAACATTCTGCTTGTTCATACAGTTCCACAGATCCCGAAGGATCTGTGGGCGGCGAGTGGTGATGCAGTGGGAACGGTGGGGTTACTGGCTCCAATGTGCCGCAGTCCGTTAACTGGCGTTTGGCCCTTCATCGCAGCAAATAACCTTATCGTCCGGATCGCTTCCAACGGGGATTTGCGTAGGTCCTTGAAGCGCCGGCGGGTGGACGTCGCATGGGCTGGAGTGCGGTTCCAGACGCTCGCAGCCGCAAAGAAGACCAAGTGTTATTACGACGACGATTAGAACGCAGGATGTTTGGTGGATTGTTCTCATCGGGTTGCTTGTTTTTGAAAGGTAATGGTTGGGCAACAGGTATACGATGAATCCACGCACTTATTAGCTTGCGATTGAAGGTGACGAGATGGTGCTGCTGAAAGGTCGGTCTGCTTTTCTAACTCAAGGTAAGTGGGGACGAAGCCGCACGCGTTGAGCAAACCTCCAGTATTGCATGATTAAATCAGGAAGCGTTGCAGGTGGGAGAGCATTACGACCGCTTAACAGGAAGCCTGCGTGCGGGGTGTGAAGGGTTGGGTGTGCAATGTGCAGTATTTTGGATCGGACAGGCTGTTAATGCGTGGGGACGGTTTGAATTGCGAATCGTTGACGTAGCAAATGTTGTCACAACGGTTGCTCCATCGCAAACCCTGCTAACGAACAAATCCAAATGAATACAGTTTTGCATTCTGGAGCTCGAATAGCAGTTTGATATTCGGGTTTTCAGCGTGATTGCCCTCAGTCAGGGGAAGTTCGACCGATTCGTCAGTGACGCTATTGCGAATCGTGATGGGGTGTGAGATCGGATGGTCATTCAAGTCATTGGCAGTAATCCTCACGGTGCCGTTCGTCTTGACGTCTGCGTTGATGCGCAGGGTGGTTGAAGACAAGGAGATGCTTTTCGTGACGATTGTTGCAGGTGTTTCGGGCGACTTCTGTTCGAATCCAGCAAACCCATCGGGTCGAAGTGTGGCAAGAGATAGGTTCCCGCTTCGCCAGCCGTAGTGGTAATAATCACTGCCCCCATAGTACAGACGAATTTGATCTGGAAGGAAGACGGGGGTCGCGCAGGCGTACACGCAGCCATAGTCATAGGCCAGTACTTCTTCGGAACACGGAATGAGCGGCGTGCCTGGTGAAATGCGATGCCACTGTTTCGAATCGGGGCTCCATGCCAGTTCAGTCCATACGCGGTCAATGGGTGGCTGCGCGTGAATTGCGACCAAACCAAGAAAGACCCCAGCGTGATAGAACACTGGCATAGCGTATGGTTGGTGACTCTTCTCTGTTGCTTCTAGTACAACCCCCGTATTCTGCCAAGCTGTGAAGTCGTCACTTTCCAGACGAGTCACTTGTCTCCCGCGAGCACCCCATGTGCGTGTGATTGCTACGTAGTTACGTGTATTTGGATTCCAGAACACGTTGTTATGGGTGTCTCCGGCTATCTTTCCGATACCTTTGAGTTTTTCAGGCTCGCTCCAGTGGAGTCCGTCGGCGGAAAAGCTTGTGGACAGACCTTGCATGATCAGTTTGTAGCGGCGCGATGGATCTGATTCGTGCAGCTGTTTGGTAATTCCGGCTCCGTGTGGGCCACGCCAAATGATGTTGTTATCTTTGCTGCCTTCGTAGTCGACTAGCCCAAGGGATGGCTTTTGCCACGTGATGCCATCCTTGGAAGTGGCATAGCAGATAGCCATCTCGCGGTTGGGTGGGGGGCGGTATTTCGAGCCGTCTCGCTGGCTCAGCGGCATATTCCGTGATGAGTGATCAACAATGAAAGGGCTATACCAGCATTGATAGGCTCGTTGCTTGGGGTCATAGATGACGTTGCCGTAAAGGTTATCGAAGCGTTTCTCCCATGGCTGGTCTTCGATGAAGAGTGGATTTGATGGGTGCTTCCTAATGGTGCCCACTGTCAGCATCGCATTTTCTGTGTGGGCGATAATCCGGTTGTCGAGCACCAGATATCGGCTGCCGTCGTCTTTTGAAGTAATTTGGGCAGCCACCTTGGTGAGGAACGGCGGAAGGCTGAAGACGAGCGTGAAGAATAAAAAGCCGAGTTTCATCGTGTGTACAAAGGTCAGTGTTTTGGGAGCGGAATATCTAGACTGCAACGATTCACGGTTGTGTGAACAGGGATGGCCCTTGTGTTGTTGGATGCGCAGTTGCTGTGGGTTTCCCCCGGAAGTTTCAAGGTGCATTCATGCGAATTGATCTCTGGCAGGCTTCAAGACGGCTTGTGTTTACAAATTTTGAATCCGCTCGTGGAACAAATCACGCCAGACGGATGCATCCTCGATGAGAAAACCGGAAAGAAGAAAACTATAGACGATATTTGCTTTCTGGATCAGCAGAAGGTGTCCGACTGGCTCCCCTCCGTACGTGATATTTGCGAATCTGGAACGGTCTCCGGCATTATAGAAGGACTCCAGTTCCTCGAATGCATAATCTTGATCTTGAGCTCTGAACCCGAGTTGTTGGAACGTCCACGTTCCTAAATACACACCAGCGGCATCACCTTTGGTTAGCTCATAGGAGATGCTGACGGAAATATACGGGTCATTATCATCCGGAGAACTATACTCATAGTTAAGTTCAACCGATTGATCGAGGTACCTTATTTTCTCGAAGGTTTCGTGTTGGGTCGTTGACGCGTAGTCTTGAAAATACGGTTCCAAGTCGGCCGCGGTTACGACGACTTGGGTGTCCGATTCTGTGAGGGGAATAGTTTTGCTGCTTGCTGCCCAGAACAGAACGAGGGAGGCAAATCCACAGATGGACAGTAGCCCGACGGCGGCAATGACGAAAGCAATCGCGAAGGGTTTTCTCATCGGAAACTCAAGAAGAGTGCAGATTCGCAGTAAGCGTTACAGTGTATCCCATTGCGACAGTCGCTACGCATAGGCAATACAGATGTTGTTGTTGAATGCTTGCAGCCTCGACGACAACATTGCCCTCCTTTGAGACGACAACATTGCCTCCTTTGGAATAGCGTTTGAGCTTGGGTGCAGCAGGTTTATCTTAGTCATTAGGTCGCTACGGTTCGAAGGGGAAAGGGCGGATACGTTTCGGCCACTAGTTTTCGTAGTTCGCATTTGAAAGAGCTGGTAGTGATGGGCTGTCGCTAGGATGGACGGGGGGACCAACATCGCATGAAATATTTGCTAGCGATTCAGTGCCGACCCATGCTGCGCTCCGGTTTGACTTACAAGCAACGTGCTCAGTTGGCTATCCTGTCGGTAGCGTTTGGTCTGTGATTGTTTGTTTTTTTCCTTGACCCAGGGGGGCATGAGACTGATATGAAAATATTGGGTGTAGTCGCTTTGTTTACCGGGTTGGTGGTGTTTGTTTTTGCTGGGGCGGCATATCTGGAGTTACGGGCAGCTGGAACCGCAGCGGAATTACCGAGTGCGGATGAGCTTCCGTTGACCAAAATCGTCGCGCCTGAGTTGTTCGATCCGGATCATGCGTCGACGCGACCCTCAGACTTGGCAGCATTGGGGTTTAAACGCATTTGGATGATCGGGGGGACAGCGATTGGGGTGGTCGCGCTCGGTATTGTCCCGTTAATGGCAGCCAAGAAAGACGCGACCGTCCGGGATGGTGGTGAATCGCGTTGATAGTGCTGTATTACTAGTGACGCTGTGCACGGGGGCCAACCGGAAGGTGCGCAACGCTGATGATAGTGAGCTTGCGTTTCGATTCTTAGGATGAACCATCGGGGTAACAGGTCAACCGCTAGAACGTTCGGAAGTGCTGAAACGATGCAGGTGCTTGCTTAGGAAAACGTTGATGCTTTATTTGGATCTTGCTATTGCCTGGTTGGTCCTTCCCGTCCTGGTTTTCGCTTTGCTTCTCGGCGCGGGGCGGGGAATGCACTTTGTCTGGGTTGGTTTTTTTGTGTCGCTTCGACGTTTGTCGGCACCTATCTTTTGATGCAGCCGGTGTTGTCGCTCGACGCATTTCGTATCGCGGAAATAGACAAATATGAGCCGGGAAGTCCGGAGGCGACGCGAGCGTCGGATGCGTAGGCCAGTGATACCGGTCGCCGATTTACGTTCTTTCTCAGTCCAGTGCTGACAGGAGTTTGGCACACGGGGTTATTTGTGTTACTTTTTGTTGGGAGG
>DOPG01000459.1:0-989 GCA_003513555.1 Rhodopirellula sp.
AATCGATTCAGCAAAACCAATCCCCAAACGGATAGACGTTCTCCCCCTTGGGGCGAGCTTTACAAGGCATGCTGCACGGGCATCCCCGCTGCGGTAGCATGAGCATTACCTACTTTTAGTGTTGACTGTGGCGTACCTGACGTGAACCCGCAAGAAGACGGAAACCCAAAGCTGCAATGACGTCCCGTGGTTGTTCCACGCCAGCCACACGCCTTTCATGGGCATGGCTCAAGGTAGCAGGAACTCAATACAGAGGTCAGATTAAGCCAGCCTTGCCTTGGCCCCGCACCCAAGTGCAGGGAATCGACGACCACTAGCGTAACACCACAACCTAGGCACCACCCACTGGAATGTCGGTGAAATGTGCAACCAGTTGGCGGAATATCCGTCCATTTCCGAACAGTCGATTGCCTTTACCCGAAAAATCTCCGCCCCACCATAAAGTGAGCGTTTGGCACGACAGTTGCGTGTTCCGTATTGAAGAATGAAAGTACGAAGCGTTAAATCATCCCAGATCGAACTTCATGTTGAACAGAAAACACTCATCTTCCCACCGCCCAGCTGGTTTTACTCTAGTTGAACTATTGGTGGTGCTTGCGATCATTGGGCTAATGGTGGGTTTGCTGCTTCCAGGCGTCCAAGCAGCACGCGAGGCCGCGCGTCGTGTACAGTGCCAAAACCATTTGAAACAAATTTCACTTGCGTGCCAGAATTATGAGAGCGCCTACAAGAAATTTCCCGCGTCATCAGTGGTGAACCGTTCCGTTCGCAGTACGGGAAACAACGGATCATGGGGTGTCCACGGCAGGATTCTTCCCTTTCATGAACAAGGGAACCTTTTCGAGAAGATTGATCTGTCCATGGCGTGGGATTACCAGTTTGCAATTGACAACGTGAAAATGGAGGTCTACGCGTGTCCCACCGACCCCGGCAGCGATCAGGTTCGGAACCCGGGTAAAGGACGCCCAATGCTTTATCCCACCAATTAG
>DOPG01000459.1:1194-3397 GCA_003513555.1 Rhodopirellula sp.
CCAATTACGGTTTCAATTTCGGAACTTGGTACGTCTACGACCCAGCCACTAATCGAGGCGGTGATGGGATGTTCTACCCCAACTCTTTCCTTCGCTACCGAGACTGCCTTGACGGGACGAGCAGCACATTGCTCGCTGCTGAGGTAAAAGCTTGGACACCGTACCTGCGAAACGGAGGGCCCGCCACGACAGCGTGCCCGGAAACACCGGAACAAGTCGTTGCCAACGCGGCATTGGCCTCACAGTTCAAAAACACCGGTCACACAGAGTGGCCGGATGGCCGCGTTCATCACACAGGCATCACCACCACGATGCCACCGAACACGGTAACCCTGTATACCCATACCGACGGCAACAGTTACGACATCGACTTCAACTCATGGCAAGAAGGCAAGAATGGAATCGCAGGTAACCCAACCTACGCATCGATCAATGCACGGAGTCACCACCTCGGCATGGTTCAGGTCACTTTCTTGGATGGTTCCGTGAGTAGCATCACCGACTCCATCGACCTGAAATTGTGGCGTGCCATGGGGACCCGTGCCAACCACGAATTGATCCAACGAGACTAAGGCCGTAGCACCGCCCTGAATTTTGTTTCAGGGAGGATCATGCCCACCCTTGCACCATGGATTGCATCGTAGGATTCGCCAAGCTGTCCGCCATATTCCTCCAATGGGACCATATTTGCGAATTGCCTCGATACCGTACTGGCTGCAAGTTGGTGTAAAACGGCAGCACGGCCACGTCAATGGACTGATGTAGACCTGATAAACGCGAATCAAGCGTACCAGGAAGGCTACCACCAAACGCTTCAACATCGCCGCTCCTTGCCCCCGACGCTTGAGTTACCTGAGGGGCCGTCGACCCTGAATCGCGTGTCATTCACATTGTCACCTCTGTGCTGGTCCCCATTCTACGCGTATCAGGCGAACAATCACACGGGAGCCAAAATACAGCAAGCCAAATCACAAGACACTCCGCCATCAAACTGGTAAAACCTATGTCCGCTTTGACACTTCTCCGTTAACATCGGCCAATCCGGCCATTCGAGTCTAGTCATGGTCAACGTGCGCACATGCCTGCCAAAATTCGCAACGCCCATGATCATGGCGTGCCACTTGATTCTGTCGGCAGGTTCAGTTGCCACGGCAGAAGACTGGCCGCAGTGGATGGGCCGCCAACGAGATAACGTCTGGCGTGAGACCAACATCATTGACGCGTTTGCCGATAACGGTGCAAAGATTCTGTGGCGTAGTCCGGTTGGAGGTGGTTACTCCGGCCCCGCTGTTGCGCAAGGTCGTGTCTATATTACCGACTTTCAGCCGGAGCTCCAGATAGGCGAAGACGCTACTCAACGCAGAAATTCCCGGGGCACAGAGCGGACTCTGTGTCTAGATGAGACGACCGGTAAGGTGTTGTGGGAACATTCTTATCCTGTCACCTACTCGGTCTCTTATCCCGCTGGCCCGCGTTGCACACCGAACGTCGACGAGACTCGCGTTTACACACTCGGTGCGCAAGGAAATCTTCAGTGCCTTGATACCACCACTGGCGACCTAAAGCGGTCGCGCAATCTGCCTCAGGACTATTTAACCACGCCGGCGATCTGGGGCTACGCTGGGCATCCTCTCGTCGTGGGTGACAATTTAATCTGCATCGCGGGTGGTTCTGGCAGTCTGGTCGTGGCCCTCGACAAATACACCGGAAAGGAAACGTGGCGGGCACTCTCATCAAGTGGACAGGGCTATTCGCCGCCAGTCCTGATCAACGCTGCCAGCACCCCGCAATTGATCATCCTGCACCCGGATGGTGTGCAATCGCTGAACCCCAAAACCGGTGAAGAATACTGGATGGTAGAGTACCAAGCGACAAATGGCTCGGTGATCATGTCCCCCATCAAATCTGGGAACCTGCTGTATGCTGCGGGTTACACAAAAAAGAATTTATTGCTGAAACTGTATGATGATATGCCAGGTGCAACCATGCTTTGGCAAGATCTTGCTGATGCTGCAATTTCGCCAGTAAATGTCCAGCCTATTGCACACGATGGCATGCTTTATGGCTTCCATCAGGATGGAACACTCTATGGCGTCGACCTCAAAACAGGTGCACGTCTCTGGAGCAGCTTGCGGCCCCTAGGTTCAGATCGGCCACTGAGAACAGGCACGGCTTTCATCGTAAAGCAGGAAGACAGATATTG
>DOPG01000452.1 GCA_003513555.1 Rhodopirellula sp.
TCGTGCCGCCAGCAGGAGGTGTCGTTGCAGTTGCTGAATTGTCATTCGGCTGGTTGCCCATCGTGCCATCCACGACGTCAATGACCGTGTCCTCGGTAACCTGCTCGACACCAAGTTTCACGGGATCTGGCGGATTGTAGATGTAAATGATTCCGTAGATTTCGACAGACATGTCAAGTGGAAATTCACTGTCATCGGCGCCACCGCTGGGGAATCCTCCACCACCACCGGATCCCATGCCACCGGGTCCACCCATGCCGCCACCCATGCCGCCACCCATGCCCATGTCCATTTCGCCTTCTCCGCCATCCATACCACCTTCCATGCCACCCATGCCACCCATGCCACCTCCAGCAGTTGCTTGCGGAAGTACTCGAACTTGGTGAACTTCGACCATCAGGTCGGCACTTCCGCACAGTGCAACCAGCTCATGCACGGCTGTTTGGTTCATGTTCAACTTCATCATTACCGGAACTCGCTTAGCAACGGCAAGGCTGGCATCGTTAGGACTATCGCTTTCCAACGCATTCCTCAAAGTCGAACCTGCGATCGGTTCATTGGAAACATTGAGGTAGCGGTTGTCTGCGGGGTCAGGGGCAACGCTGGTGCCTCCCGTACCGCCACCCATGTCTCCCATGCCCCCCATGCCCATATCCATGTCCATGTCAGGCATGCCCTCCATGCCCATGCCCATGCCACCATCGGCTCCAGCCGTTTCTCCTGGCTTGGAGATATTTCCCGGAGTAGTGCTGACCGACTTACCGATGGCAATTTGCACAATTTCGTGCACCTTCGCTTGATAAGGCTGCTCAGCTCCCGCATTCACATCAGCAATGATTTCTAACAGTTGCCGCAGAATCCAAAGGTTTTCCTGCGAATAGTAGATTTCTAATGTTTCCGGCAGCTTTCCTCGCCACGGGAACAAGTCACCCAAGACTGCCGACTGGCTGGTTGATGACCATTTTACAAGTGGCTCAGTAGTTGCACCGGTCACATCGACCTCAGCCCCTCGGTTGGGGCCAGCACCAGTGGGTCCCTCAGCTCCTCCCATCTCCATGCCCATGCCCAGCCCGCCCTTCTGCTCGAAATCGGCGGTCCACTCAGTGCCAGCAACGGCTGCGAGTTTTGGGAGAGTGTTGCTGATGTAGTTGGCGTACTGTCGCCGCAAGGTAGTAGCGAGCTCGTCTTTTTCCTCTGTTGGGAACTTCACATAGTGCTCAAACGGCAACTTGACGGTCCCAGTCTCTTTGTCAATGAACTCGTTCAGGAATCGATCATTGAAAGTGTTTTTGGGCCAAACAAGAATATCTTTTTGGCGATCGTAGAGTTTTTCCCACGACTTCAGAACTTCACCCTGTCGCTTGCTGATCAGCTTCTGCATCTCTTCATGAGACAGGTCATTCGGTATCGAGTCGATCTCGTTCTGCACTCTACTGACACTCTCGATCTTGCCTTTGATTTTCGAGGTTTGCGACGCATTCTCTTCTTGGAGTGCCGAGGTACTCATGAACCAAATCCCGAGGGAGGCCAACAAAACGAGCGTACTCGAAATCCAAAAACCGTGCTTACCAATAACGGCGAGTTGAGTTTTCAGCTGATCCATGGCAGTTCTTTAAAGAAGTAGTAACAAGTCGTGCTTTAGGCGAACGATTGGAAACCGTTGCGTGTTAGGTGTAAATATTCGCTGCCAGCAAGTAGCTTGGCTTGCGAACGATCATTTGTTCAGGGTGTCGCAGCAGCAGCAGCGTCTTCAGCCCTTTTCTGGGCTTCTTCCTGCTCTTTTGCCTCTTTTGCAGCAGCTCGCTCTGCATCTTTTTTGGCCACGCGCTCGGCGAGGGGTTGCTCCTGCCAAACCATCTGGAAAACGAATTCCAAACGAGGGACTTGGAAAAAAGCTGGCTCTTTACCATCGTCATCCTGTCCGTTGCCCACGTCTTCGCCCCCATCCTCACCAAACGCGGCAGCGGGGTCGTAATCGGGATTCGTGATTTTGACCATTTTAGGCTCATTATCATCGAGCATCAGCGGGTAGAGGATTCCCATTTCAGCCAACGTGAACACCTCTTGCCCCCCATCTGGACGCGGCAGTTCCACGGTCTTGCTCAAGGGATTATCCGGCAGGAAACTGCTGGTCATAACTCGACGCACGTGGTTACTACCAATCTCACCACCACCGGTCGTGAGCGATTCCTTGTTGTAATCGTGGTAGCAAGATAGCTCAAACACCCAGCCAGCACCCTCCGGCCCAGTATCGCTCGCGAGTGCAGCTTCCGCCTCTTCATCAAGCTCATTGTTGGTCAGCAGGGCCCAGTTGCGAATTTCTTCGCGATAGCGTTGAGCCAACTCCTCGGTCCACCAATCTTGCAGGTCTTCGTAGTACTTGGTGTCAAAGCGAGTGATGTGGATGTCCTCGCGTTCGTCGAGTGGTACTTCCTGTCGCGTCGGTATTTTTCCATCGACAAAGCTTTTGCGTGGCACAGCGTTGTTCACTGTCTTGATGATCTCGAGCCATTTCAAACGTCGTTCGGCATTACCGGAAACCTCTTTGCCCATCACATTGAGATATGACAACTTCGCATCTAGCTCGGAATCCTTGCCCTCGTGATCAGACTTATAACCTTCCATGGTGGTGACTGCGGACAGCGAGTTGGACCACAAATCATCATGCGTGGTCGCCCAGCTACGTTCAGTGAAAGCGTAATGGCCGCTCATGCCCAACAGCAACACAGCCAGTGCAGCGACGGTCCAAGGTTTCTTGGCTCGGATCATCCGTTCTGTCAGGATTTCCCGCGGCACCAAGCTGGTGTGCATCTGCGAGCTGTTCAGGCCTTGCAGGCACAGGCCGTAACAGACCGCAAAGGTTGGTGCGTTGTCCCGAAAAGCTGGATTGGCCAGCACGTCATCACCGGTGAGTCGATTGAACCGATCCAGAACCTGCACATCGTAACCGAGGTTCTTTTCGAGATAGGCGGCCAGCCCCGGCATTTTAACCGTATTACCAGTCAGCAACAGATCGCCGATTTCAGCTTTCTTGTCGAGGCTGCGGAAGAATCCAATCGAACGCTGAACCTCAGTGACCAAGTCGTTGAAAACGGGCCGCATCGTTTGAAAGACGAGCTTGGGATCAACCGCCTCACGGGCGTTTCGCTTCAAATGCTCTGCTTTCGCGAACGTAAGCTTGAGGTCCTTGGTCAGTTGGCGCGTGAAGTGATTACCACCGATTGGCATGCTGCGCTGCCAGATCCGGAAACCATTTGTGATAATAAGGTCACTGGAGTCGGTGCCAATCGAGAGCACAACCGTGGAGGCTGGCGGATTATCCGGATCAAACACATCCGCATCCAAACGATCGTTCATGCGGTCATAGGCCAGCATGTTGTAAAGCGATAGCGGAGCAAGTTGCACCACATCGACTTCGATGTCGGCGTGATCAAACGGAGCCAGTTGTCGATAGGCTTGCTCACGCTTCATGGCGAAGAGCCCGACCTCGCTCTCGAGAGCATAGCCTTCCTCCACCATACTGCCGGGCATCATCTGAAAGTCCCAAACAACATCAGCCAGATCAAACGGAATCTGCTGTCGAGCTTCATAGCGGACGATGTCGCCTACTTTCTTGACCTCAACCGGCGGTGGCTTGAAGAACTTAGCCAATCCACTTTGTCCGGGAACACTGATACAGACTTTATCCGTGATGGCATCATTTCGCTCCAACAGTTGGTTAATCGCATCGGCTACCAACTCGTCGGCGTCAGCCTCGGGCTGGCTGAGAATCTTGGGATATTCGATGAAATC
>DOPG01000145.1 GCA_003513555.1 Rhodopirellula sp.
CGCCATGTAGCCGCAGCAACTCCCCTGCGTGATATCCATTGACCCGCCAAAAATCGACAGCTTCGCCATACCTGAGTTCTGTCGGATGGCGTCTTCCGCGACGAAGGCCGGGGCCACCAACCAACTTGTCCATCCAGCCCCGAAGCGTCCACAACCAGTCGGCGCCCCAATAACCATACTTTCCACCAATCCGGCATAGGGCTTGAAACGCTTCCGCATCCGAAGCATCGATATCGGTGGACCGCTCATCGCAACAGGTAGTGCCGCCAGACCAGGTCGGATCACCAGGCATTTCACCAGCCGTCGACCAACGCGTTTCGATCTCACCCGCTGCCAGTTTGCCGAGAGCCGCGTGGATGGCCGCTTCAACACCCATCAGCTCGCCCGGCATCAACTCAGATGCTGCGTTGTTACGACAGACAGTCCGATTCCTCAATCCTTCGGCCAGCGGTCTCGCGATACTCGCATTGACAGGAGTGACCCACGAAATCCAGCCCGAACTCAGGCGTGGCGTCAGAATAGGCACAGGCAAGATCAGCCGCTTCGACAGCCCGTTGGCAACCGCCATCACTTGCATCATTTCACGGTAAGTGAGGATGTCGGCCCCCCCAATATCGATCACCCGCCCGACTGTGTTCGGCACTGCCAAACATTGGACCAAATATCGCAAGACGTCGCGAATCGCGATCGGTTGCGTCTCAACCTTGACCCATTTCGGCGTCACCATGATCGGTAAGCGGTCAACCAGATAACGCAGAATCTCAAAAGATGCAGATCCAGAACCGATGATCATTGCCGCGCGAAAAACGGTTGCCGGAATCGCGCCCGACTGAAGAATCTCGGCCACGGCGCGGCGACTCCGCAGGTGCTTGCTGAGGTCCGGCCCCATTTCTCCCAACCCACCTAAATAGATGATGCGTTGGCATCCCGATCCAACCAATCCCTCGAGGAAGTTCTTAGCCATCACCCGATCGCGTGCATCATAATCGTCACCTGCACTGATCATGGCATGCACTAGGTAATACGCCACCTCCACTCCCGCTGCCGCTTCCTTGATCCGCTCCAGATCATCTAGCGAGCCTTCGATGATTTTCAAATTGGGGTGATCGTGAAACCGAAAGTCCGCCATTTTCTCGGGACTCCGAACCAAGCATCGCACCTCCAAACCCTGTTCAAGTAAACGCGGAACCAAACGCCCCCCCACGTACCCGGTTGCGCCACAAACCAGCACTTTTGAGACGTTCACACTATTTTCCTTTCCGACCTACTCGAATTTACACTTACCGCGTTCTGACGCACGGCATTGTGCGGGCTTGTCCATAGTGGGGCCAACACAGCACAAAATCGAAGCTGAAACGGCTAAGATTGCAAAATTCCCGACATCTCCAGAGCCCCTTATCCTCATCGCAGCCCATTTCTTCAAGCCTGCTCAACGGACAAGAAAATGTCGCATTCATGGACTACCCAACCGATGCACGTCGCTCCACACACAAACGCTACCGGCCCGCACCCCCCCGCCTGCTCAACGCGGTTATGCAGCGTCCTGCTAATGAATTTCATCAACCACGCAAAGCCGCAACGCCAGATAGTGGACTGCCTCAGCAACGCACAACGCAGTCACCGGAACGTGCCTCAAACTTCAAATTCGTGAAGCTCAGCTTGACATGCGTTATCAAACGCAACTCGAATTTTTCTCTCCCTTGGCAACAATTGCGTGCAGGCAGTCGTCGACCAATAATCACCGTGCATGCATAGGCTATTACAAGAATCCCCATGCGCATGTCCCGAGAGTATTTGATGCATGTCACCGAGCGATAGCGGAAAACGACCAACCACAGCCCTCTGAATAGCCTCCGCACGCAGGTCAGCCGACTCATGAACACGTCGTCCGCGCAGCAGACTTGGCGCCCGATGGTCGTACTGGGCATCTGCACCAATTTCCAAAGCCGACATCGCGCCGCATTGCAATCGATTTGTATGAAACAAAAAACCCTGATCCGCAGCCCGCGTCTCAACGCGGCTATTCGAAACTTCCAATGACTTCACATCCCCATGTGCATCGGCCAACATAAGCAAACCGCCGCCAGCCCTTGGCTGATTGGCAATGAGCTCAACGGCCTCGCCGACCGTGGTCGCCTCGGCGAGAACACGAGCAATCACCATCGTGATGGTTGGAGCCGCGGAAAGCCGATCAGCTACATAGGCGTAATTGCATGTCACCCCCAAGCCCGCTTCATTCACACCATCGACCGCACCAAGCAGAGGTGAAAAGGTGAATTCCACTGACCTTAGTTTTCCAGCGGGACTGGACCGCCGTACGATGAAGAACCGCTGCACCACGGGAACGTGATCAAAGTTGTGCATGACGCGGGCGTGTCCATCCTCCGAGGCTGGCCCCGTAACGGCGATCGCCGAGCATCCTGCCTGTAGTGCGCTGGGTTGCGTTCGACTGCTGCCAGTCAGATCACTCATGACCGCTTCCAATAAGCAGCACAACGCAAGCCGCGGCTCGGATAGTCCAGCACCCTCACAAATCCCCAGAAACCGCTGCTCCATCTCTGTACCAGCACTGTGCTTGCCAGCACCGTCATTGCACGCACTCTGCAGACGCGTACCCCGGAAGGCATGTCGCATGAATCGATGTGCCTTTCCCTCCGCTACCCTCCGAAACAGACGCATCGGCATCCAACGCGGCTTCAGCAATCGGAATGCTTCCAGCTTTCCTATCTCTACGAGCGCCTCCAATATATTCTCCCGCATAGCGACACCTTGTTGGCGCCCCATGGTCCGGGCATCGCCACAACATCGCACTTGGGGCAAAGTCTCACTCATCAATCCTCATCCTATTAGAAGCATAGCGCACGGCCCCAGTGCGGACGGAAGCTCAGGGGACTCTAATGATCATCCACCGACCTCCCTTGTGAGCCCATTGCGGCACCAAACGTTCGTCGCCAACACACTTCGACGCGCGAACGTGGCCCCCTCATGGGTATTTTGCTACGAAGGCTGCCCGCGCTCGCGATCAATCATCGCCTTTCCGAGCGGCCCAGCGAATGAAGAAGCTGAGACGTCAACATTCACAG
>DOPG01000310.1:0-120 GCA_003513555.1 Rhodopirellula sp.
GAAACACTCGTTTCATTTCCGAGTAGACGTGCCGCCAGCCACCCGGTGCCCAGAAGTCGTCTGCCATCATGAATCCACCGTTAAGCAGGTAGTTCCGTAATGCTTCTGCGTCTTGCCGGC
>DOPG01000310.1:451-3859 GCA_003513555.1 Rhodopirellula sp.
GTCAGTTCCTGTAATCGCGCGGAAAAATTCCAGTCGCAATCCGGAAAGTCATTGTCCCATTGTCGCCCCGGACGGTATTGCATGGAATCGTATTGAATCCGTGCGAAGGTAAAGACATCCTCTTCAAAACCTTTGTCGAGTGTCCACGCAGGGTAGTCGTTGCGGTTGGCAACCGGGCCACGTCCGCTCCTGAATCCACGCTGGAATTGCGCAGCACTGATCACGGCAAACAGAGAGAATGCTGTACCGAGTACGGTCAGGAATGCTTTGTGTCTTATCAAGAAGAACACGCTTGTTTCTGCCCAGCTTGTTCCTTGCGTAAGGTCCAGTGAAGACCCATTGCAGGTAGCAGCAGGAAGACGATAACCATCGTTTTCATTTCAATCAGTGTTTGAAACATCATGGCATTGTAGGTTAATCGGTCCATGGAGAGGATAGCGTTGTGGATGGGGTAAAGCTGGTCACTCATGAGTACGAGTGGCAGGCACAGCGTGAGGATTAAGAAGCCCAAAACGCTAGCGCGGTAAAGAGACTTGACGATCAGCCAAGGCGTGTCAAAGTTCTTTTCTTCATTGCTTATCATGGTTGGTCCAAAGGCGGTTTGGAAACGGATGCGGGTTCATTGCCTCTCTGCGGCTTGCATCTCTTCCAGCGTTAAACGGTTGTCGTTGTTGGTGTCTCGTGATTGAAACAGCTTAGTCAGTGCGGGAATATTCCGGTTTGCCGGGTCGCCAATGAATTCTTTTAGCGTAACGAAACCATCCTGATTTTGATCACGTCGTTGGAATAGTTTGGCGGGGTCCCGCTGATTCCGGTTGTTTTTTTGCATCACACTCTTCGGATTCCCCAAACGCTGCGGACCGGCTTTGCGGGCGGGCTGAGCAGAGCTGGATGTTTTCGCTGCGATTGGGGCAACTGCCGGACCACCCGGTGTGGCGACTGCTGCTGGATAGGGTGTCGCGACTGGATTGTCGTAGGGAATCAGATAACGAGGGTCCGGTTTGACATCTGCAGGCGCACCGCCGAGTGCACTGACCATGTTTTTGCCACGTTTCTCCGGATCGTAGCGGGCGGTTGCCGGTAGTGAGTCGACCCACTTGTCAAGCTTCTCTGTCAGCGTCTTGACGAGTTCGGGCTTCTGGTAGGCAAGGTTCGTCAGTTCGGCAGGGTCTTGGGCGATATTGAAAAGGACCGTTGTGTCGTCTTTTCGCCACAGTTTCCAGTCACCCTCGCGGATTGCCTGCCCGGTGTAGAAGTCCCAGTACATGGGCTGGCTGCGGCTGAGTTCATTGGCAGTACCGGCCAAGCGAGGCATCAAATCAATGCCATCGAATTCGGGAGGAATGTCGCCTCCGCCCAAACGCAAGGTGGTCGCTGTGAAATCAAGTGTTGTGACCATTTCATCGATCACCTGCCCGGGCTGAATTTTCCCTTTCCAGTAGGCGAACATGGGCACGCGGATGCCACCCTCATGAAGCCAGCCTTTTACACCTCGCATCGGTACGTTGTTGGATCCATTCCAACTACCGATGGGGCTGTTGTGAGTCTGTTTCCCAGGCGCGCCGTTGTCTCCAGCAAACAGAATTAGCGTGTTTTCCTCGATCCCATTCTTTTGAAGTGTTTGAACGAGACCACCGATGGCATCATCCATGGCTTTGAGTAATGCCAGGCCCTGCCGTCGGACATCGTTCTGGGCTTCGTTGTATTGTGGATAGGTCTGTTTGGGAAAGTTCTGATAATACGGGTCGGTCTTCCTGATCATTGGTACGTGTGGCCCATAGATGGGGAAATACAGAAAGAACGGCTTGGTTTTGTTGCGCGTGACGAAAGCCTCGGCAAACTTGCCCTGCAGGATGACTCGATTTTGCAGCTCTTTGGGCCACGTTGATTTCTTTTGGTGGGGAACCAGGTTGCCCTTGAGATCAAGGTTGGTGCTTCCCGCTGTCATCGCACCCACCCAGTACTCGTCAAAGCCGCGACTGCGAGGATCGTACTGTTGGGTTGGGTCATCATTAGGGCCGCAGTGCCACTTTCCAGAGAAACCAGTGACGTAGCCGAGTCCCTTCATGCGATCTGCGATCGTGAGCAGTGGCTTGCCAGCCATGTCTGTTCTTTCGGGGTACACCCTTGGCAGATTGCCCATGCCCGCACCTGCGTCCATTTTGTTGTCTGCGAATCCAAACTCGTTTTGAATCCGACCGGCCATCAAGCCACTGCGTGATGGACGACATTGGGGCGCTGAACTGTAGCCAGCCCTCATCAAGGCACCTCCCTTGGCCAAAGCATCCATGTTGGGGGTGTCGACATTGCCGTCGATCCCGTGAATACCAAGGTCGGTGTAGCCATGGTCATCCGAGTAAATAATGATCACGTTAGGCTTGGCCGTGAATTCCGCCTTCAAGGTCTCGGATGACGACGCAAAGGCGAGTGCCACCAACAAGCAGGTTGTCAAAAAACGATTCATTGGACTTCTCAAGGATGTAGTTGGTTAGGCAAACCGCGGGCAGACGTAGACACACTGTGATGATCGCTTTAGCAGTTCACGTCGTTATCCTGGTGATGTCAAATTCGTCTATCACATCGTGCGTTGGAATCACACAGGGGCTGGTGAGATGTGTTCTCTCTGCTTTTGGTGTGTTCCTGCAGTTGGTGTCGTGTGGATCTTTGGTGTTTCTCATTGTAGTTGTTGAAATTGCCCAGCAAGTTGACGCTACCGTTTGCGACAAAGTCTGACAGGAAAAATGGGATGATTGCTAAGTAAAAGGCGTGTCGGTGGTGATCCAAACATTAGCAAGATGAATTAAACTAGCTGCTGCAAATCAGTTGGCGAGATCAGAGTAGGTGCACGCCACTGCAAGAACTACCGCACTTTTTGGATGAGTCGAATTTTGAATATTACCATTCCTGTAACGGTTTGTATTGCACTTTTGGCCGCCGCTCCCTGTATTGCTGGCAATGAGGTCGCGGGTGCTGGAGCGACACAAGCATGGGGCGATGATTTTGACGATCCAGAATTCAAAGGGCGGCAGGCAGAACGTGGTGAATGGCAGTTCAATGAAGGAGTCGCGAGTTGTGTGGCCGATCCGGTTTTGTACAAGGAATACAAAAACCATGGGCCAATTCTGAAGTGGCCTCGCAAGTTTGAGGACGCCAGAATTCAATTTGAAATGAGGGCAAGGGACTGTCAGCGAGTCGTCTTCACGCTCAATGGCGACGGTCACATCTTCCGCGTCACTTTGGCAGATGAGCGTCCCGATGCACCCGCTGGTACGTCAAAGGTTCCTACGCGTTTGATTGCATGGGCAACCAAGTCTTCCAAGCAGAATAAGGGTGATACAATCAAGCCTAAGGGACTGCCTGACCTTTCGATGGTCAACGACGAGTGGGTGACAGTGAAGCTTGATGTGA
>DOPG01000457.1 GCA_003513555.1 Rhodopirellula sp.
TTCATGACTGTTGGCCTTTGCAACCCCTGACTTTCCAGCTCCTTTTCAACATCCTGCCCCATCGTCAGGTTGTCTTGTTCCAGCTGCCAATCAGTACCATCAAATCGATGCAATTGTGCACGTGGGATCCCGCCGCTGTCTGCCGTTGCGATCGCCAACAGGTCCCCGATTGAATTCATCGCCAGGCTAGCAATGATGCCAGGTTGAATAATCGGTGCTCCAAGGGGAACCCATGTATCCAACTCGGAATTGAACTCCCTGATGGAAACTTCCCTGCCAGTGCTGATCGCAATTCGTGTGCTGCTGTCGTTCAGGCTGACTGCCCGCCCCAGAGCAGTTTGGTCATCACCCACCAACTGCTGTCCGATTTGTGTCCAAGTTGAAAGTTCATCAGCGCGTTGATAGACCTCAACGTAACCGACCTGTGTATCAGTGCCACCCGAGGCGCCGACAATCATACCGGTCCCATCTGGTGTCAGATCAATGGAGGATGTGAAAACAGATCCAGTATGTAACTCGCCGTAATCGCGGCCTGCCACGGTGGGGCTGGATGCCACCGTTGATGCTTCAGAATTCATTGCAAACGCGACCGATTCTGGCTGAGTCAGCGTGGGTGGGTCATTCACGCTGGCAACATTCAATGTGAAGCTCACCGTCGTGACGCCGTTGTCTGCAAGCGTTGTGTCGTCGTTGTCCGGGCCTGAGTCTTCGACTGTGACGACGATCGTGGCAGCGCCGTGGGCGTTTGGAGTGGGTTGGAGTTCCACGACACCTGTAGGTTGTCCGGCTTGGTACACAATGGCCGGTTGAGTTACCAACAACTCATTCTGGCTTGACGCACTGATTCGAAGGGAACTTGGCAAGCCCTCTCCTGCACTGATTCCGCTTAATGCGATGGATTGTAAATCTGCATCTTCATTTACCGCCAGATCTGGAATGGGATCAATGGTCGGAGATAAATCACCAGCAAGTAGGAAACGAGCTTCCAGACGTTGAGTCCGGAATTGAAAACGTGGTCGTCTGCGACCAGACCGGCTGCCGTTCCAAAAGATACTTCTTTTGGGTGACTTGAAGATCGAAAGTTTGGTATCGCGTGTGCAGTCAGGCATAGCAGCAGGTCGAAATTTGGGTACCTGAATTCCAGTATCTCTTCATTTTATGCTACTCTGCCAACGAAGGCCAAGGCAATGAGCTTTGCTGACCTGGGAGGGGGCCGTGACTTTCGGAGATGCAGGCAGATGGTGAGAGGTTGATACGCCTTCGAAAACCTGTGCAACTGCAGTGTACACCTAGCCAAGCGTATCAGATGGGTTCTTTCTCTCATTTGCGAGGTTTCACTGCAATTGTGCCATTGAGATATCGAGTTTGATGCAGACACGTGGGTGGTTCACCCTTGTCAGCCAAGCTGGCAAGGCTTGGGATCGGCACCGGAAATCGAAGTGGCAATCAGGCAACAACAAATGCATAGTCGGAATAGTGTGGGATTTTATTCCATATGTGTTTGGAGATTGAGAATCTTGGATCCAGTTTTTGAAGTGATTGATGGTGGGAACGAAGGAGGCTTCGAAGTGACCCAATTTCTGGAAGTGCAAGCTGTCATGTTGGGGGGCTGATTCAATGGCCCGCGATCCTGTCAACGATTTTGGCTCGGGAAAGCCTCGTTCAAGGTGACGGAAAAACTCTGGATATGCTGAAAGGTCGATGAAGCGAATGGGGTTTCGTTTTGCGCGGGCTTGAATGGGAATTGGCAAAATCATCGCATTGAAAATTTTGCTCGAATAGCTCATCTGGTAAGTCACGAACTGTGATTTCTGCTCGGTAAGACGCCCGAAAATGCGCGTCCGTGACACTGAATCGACTGGCTGTGCAAAGCAACACATGATTTCGCTTTCATGGTCAACGAGGCTGGACGCGTGAAGGCAGGGTGATCAGGGCATGAACGCTATTACTATCGTGATTGCTGTGCCCTATCGAGTTATGCACCCACGTAGGTCTGGTTGAGTTAACGGGATTATGGCCGTCTTATTAGGAGAAAAAGCAAAACTTGTATTGCGGCGTTCAGGGGGCACTTCGCTCGGTGACGGTTTGCAGCGGTTGGTCTGGTCTTCCTGATCTGCTTATCGTGAATTGCGAGTTTTTTGTGGATAAAAACGTTTGTCGTTCCATTGCCGGAGTTCTGCTTAGTTCTGGTCGATGAACAAACCTTGGCCTTTTCGTTTGATGACTACTTGTGTTATTCAAAGTAATGATATGTTGAGAACCTTTGTAAGCATTGTTGCTTTGATGTTACTACTTTGTGCGCCCGTTGCGGCGGAGTTGCCATTTTGCTTTGGTGATGGATCTGCTAGCGATGCATGTGATCGTGTTGCGTGTGATCAGTTGGGTTGTGATGCTTTACCATGTGGGGACTTTTCGGAGCGTGCCTTCCTGTTTGCCTGGCCTGGGAACAATGCCTGTGACTTGCGATTGAATTATGCTGAGCCTCTGGTAACGGACCGACCAGATTTCACGGAAGCATCGAGTACAGTTGGACGCGGGGTAACTCAATTTGAACTGGGGTATACCTATGCCCGCAATGACGATGCCGGTACTGACCAGCATTCAGCTCCCGAGTTGCTGATCCGTAGGGGCTTTTGGAAAGACTGGCTCGAATTTAGAGTTGCCTATACCGGTCTGGCCATTGCCGATTCCATCGTGGACATCAGTGGCAGTGATGACCTTTACCTCGGAGTGAAAATTGGTTTGACCCCCCAGTGCGGTTGCCTCCCGGAAATGTCGATCATGCCACAGATGCTTGTTCCAACCGGCAGTTCTGCGATCACCAACGATGAGGTGCTGCCAGGTGTGAACTGGCTTTGGGGCTGGGATCTGAATGAGCGTTGGGCGTTTGCGGGAAACACTCAGGTCAACCGAGCGGTAGATGATAGTCAGCCCAGTGCATTTACAATCTGGACTCAATCGCTCGCCCTCAGCACTTCTTTGAATGACCGTTTGGGGGTCTATGGCGAGTGGTTTGGCTACGCAGCCGCGAAAGGTGTTGAAGGTTTTGACGAACAGTATTTGTCAGGAGGCATGACTGTGCTATTTGGCAATAATGTGCAGTGGGACTTTCGGGGTGGGGTTGGCTTGAATGACGATTCGGATGATTATTTTATTGGCACTGGACTCTCTTTGCGTTTCCTGTAAGAACGCAATTTAACCACAATTTGTCGTGCCAATGCCGTGTGTTCTTTGGGGCACTGCCGGTGCCCTATCTCTGTCTGAACACTCTCGCCGCGCGTTCGCAATGTTTTGAGTTATTCGTCGGGTTTAGCCGCGTCGCCTTTCGAGAAGTGCGGCCATTAGAATGGCTAGCAACGATCTGAGTTCATCGTCCTCAGGCATGTCGCTCAGCTTTTCAAGGACGAACTTGCCCTCAAAGAATGCAGGCTTCTTTGTGAGTCGCAGGAGGGGGGTGCCGTCCGGCCGTGAAACCAAGTAGGTCGGGTTGATAAGATAAATGGCCACCAAGCCAATTAATGGGATTTCTCCGAGCAGCGATTCCAGTATCTTCTTGAATGGGCTTTCTTCTGACATGGTCATGTCAATTTCCCCATCCTGCATGATCTCGTAGTGTGCGGACCAGAACGACCGCATGCCCTTTCGTCGCACGGCTCCCCAATCATTGCCTTGCGCATCAGCAAAGTGGTAGTTTGCCGAAAAGTCGAGTACTCGATCCGCTCGCATCGTGAAAATTAATTGACTCTGGTCAGGGCCGCTGTAAACGTCGACCTGTTCCTTCAGTTTGAGCATCTTTTGTTTAATGAACATGATCACGTTGCCTTGGGCATCCGTGGCAGTGATTCGTTGTCCGAAGGTCAATAATTTGAAATTCAAGTCGATGGGATATTGCATAGCTGGTCTCGCTACTGTTGATTTGATTTGAAACGGGAATTCAGCGGAATTGCATTCGTTTGCACTTCAATACAATGCAGCACAGAGAATTTTGGTGAAGCCAGTGATCGATGGTGCTTATCTGACAAAGTCTAGTATCTTTGTGCAGTTCAAACCACATGCTGGAGTGCTGGGGAGTAGAAAAAGGAATCGCTCGTTAACGGCTAGCGTGCGTTTTAAGATGCAACTCATGGCTGTTTCCTGGGTTCAGACGTACCGCATGCCTCAATACCGTATGCCACAATAATGTTCACTAGTAAACACAGCGTGTGTTGCGCTAACCAAGGAACTGAGGCGCGAGTTGCCCGATTAACTTTCTCTGCAGACCATCAATTCACCTTCAGCCACGATGATGGCGTTGCCGGCCAGCAGAACACGATTTTGTTTGACAGTAAGGTGTACAACACCTCCGCGTGGTGATGCTTGAAAAGCTGTGAAGCGATTGCGGCCGGTGCGTTTTTGCCAGTAATGAGCAAGGCAGCAGTGTGCCGAGCCAGTAACAGGGTCTTCATTAACTCCTACTGCCGGTCCAAAAAATCGCGATAGAAAATCGAACTCAGGTTCTGTTGAGGTACTGGTGACAATGATGCCGCGGCAATCAAGTTTGGCTAGTCGATCGAATTTGGGAGTCAATGATCGAAGTTCATGTTCTGTTTTTACTTCGACGAGATAGTCATCTTCACTCTTGCCAACATAGGCGGGGGTGACTGCAAGTCCTTCGAGTAGATCTACGGGGGGATTTGTTGGTGATTCAGGTTTCAAGGGGAAATCGAGCTGGATTCGGCCTCCGTGCGAGGTAGCAGTTAGAATCCCACCGCGGGTTGAAAAATC
>DOPG01000285.1:0-11251 GCA_003513555.1 Rhodopirellula sp.
CTGCTGGGGCACAAGCCTTGATTGACTTGGTTACTGACGTACCTGATACCGTTCATCGGTTTGCACAGAAAATTTTGAGGTTCAGCGTCCCGATAAAATGTCAGCTTCACGTTAGTCACTGCGTGCCAGATCAATGCCTAATCTCAGTGTGGTGCATGATGTAGTAGTGTCGCTGCAGACGCAATTTCGCTGAAGATACGAAATCAGATTCGAGAATCAACTTTAATCAATCAGCATTGCGGGAAAGATTCGTATTTTCGTTGTTCACGCCATGAGATCATCCAACACTGATCCTCCGATGTCAGTGAGTTGTCTCAATCTGCCAGCGTGCAGAAAACGAAGCTCTTCATCGTCGAGTCCCATGAGATTCAGAATCGTGGCGTGAACATCGCGAATAGGGATTGGTTCTTTGATCGAGCGAAGTGAGAATTCATCTGTTTCACCACATGTGGCTCCACCTTTGACGTTTCCGCCTGCCATCCACATGGTTAAAGCTTGTGAATTGTGTTCTCGCCCTGGGGTTTTTCCCAGTTTTCCGTTAATGAATGGAGTCCTTCCCATCTCGGATGCCCACACCACAAGCGTTTCGTCCAATAACCCTCGCTGTTTCAGGTCGGTCAGAAGACCGGCTACTGGCAGGTCTACTTCGTGGCAGTGCTTTTTCATGCCTGCTTTTACATTACCGTGGTCGTCCCATGAATCTCTGCCGATTTGGACGCCGTGCACCAGCAGTGAGTATCGAACGCCTGCCTCGACGAATCGCCTTGCAAGCAGGCATTGCCGCCCGAAATTACTTGTCGACTCATCGTCCAATCCATAGAGATTCCGAATATGTTTCGGTTCGTCGCTGAGATTGACCAATTCGGGCGCGGCTGTTTGCATTCTGAACGCGAGTTCGTAGGCCTTGATTCTTGCCTCAAGCACACTCGTGTCGACTCGTGTCTTCATGTGCTCCTGATTCAAGGCTCGCAGTGCATCAAACTCTCGCCTCTGTTGAGAAGCTGAGATGTGCTTGGGGCGGGCGAGGTTGGGAATGGGCGTACCGGTTGGGCGTAGTAACGTACCCTGATGGGTTGCTGGTAGATATCCATTACCCCATATGGCAGCGCCATTAACGGGAGCACCGCGAGGATCCTGTATCACGATGTATCCTGGCATATTGTTGTTTTCAGAGCCGAGGCCATAGTTGACCCAAGAGCCGACCGAGGGACTTCCGGGGAATTGACTTCCGGTTGTTACATGCAACGTTGATGGACCGTGATTTTGATTGTCAGTTTTAATTCCATGTACGAATGCCATGTCATCAACATGCTCGGCCAGATGCGGCAACAGTTCTGAAATGTAGCGGCCAGACTCACCGTGTTGCTGAAACTTGAAGGGGCTACCTACAATCGCATGGCAAAAAGCAAGACGCCCCTCCAGTTCACCGCTGACTGACGGGATTCGAGGCAGTGGTTTGCCATGCATCTTGTTGAGAACTGGTTTGTAATCCAGTGAGTCCATCTGGCTGACACCACCCTGCATGAACATGAAAATGCAGTGTTTGGCTTTTCGGGGAAAGTGCGGCTGTGTAGCGGTGTTCGCACGCTCTGGAAATGTGGGGTTGTCAGCGGCTGCCAAATCATCGGCACACAGGTGGCCTAACGCCATCATGCCCGCGCCGTTGAATGCCTGGGAAAGAAAATGTCGACGGTCTGAGAAAAGTGAATTCATAATGGTTGAGATGAAACCTTCATGTAGGCTAATCGATATGAATGAACTCGTTGGTGTTGAGCAGCACGCGACACATCGCAGTCAGACCCGACTCTGGCGATGCTGAAGACCTGATCAGGTCGCGCAGTGTTTGTACTTCTGTGTTTGTTGGTAAACGGCCCAATGCCAATTCAAATGCTTTTGTGATTCGTAGACTTTCCACGGCGTTGACATTCGCTTCGTTGTCGTTTTGTGGAATTGTTTTGGAAATCCTCTCAGCGAAATGCTTTGCTTCGTCATGAATAAATTCACCATTGGCCATCGCCAATGCCTGAAGAGGGGTGACGGAGGTTCGTCTACGAGGACGTGATTCGTCACACACTAGTGCATCAAAAGTTTGCATCAATGGCATTGTGAGAGTTCGCTGCTGATAAATGTAAATGCTACGTTTTTTTCCCTCTGGGCCGTATTGAGTATCCCATTTTGATTGATCGTATTTAACAACGTCTGCTACATTGCCAGAAAGGGGCGGAAAAATTGGTAGTCCGTGTGTTTCAGGACTTAGCCGACCACTGATAGCAAGTACGCTGTCACGGATCGCCTCTGCGTCCAGACGCTGGCGATTGAATTTCCACAGCAGACGGTTGTCAGGATCGATTTGAGATGCGTCGCTGTTCTCGTGCATCGATGATTGACGATAGGTAGCTGAATTCAGGATGGTCCGGTGCAGTTCCTTGATACTCCAGTTGCCCTCAACGAATCGTTTGGCAAGCCAGTCGAGTAACTGTTGGTGCGAGGGGCCGCCACTCAATGATCCAAAGTCACTTGGTGTAAGTACGATCCCCTGCCCAAAGTGCCTTTGCCATAGGCGATTGACCAGGACGCGAGCCGTCATAGGGTTGTCTGGACTGGCGATCCACTCGGCCAATGCCATGCGGCGACTTCGAGTCGGCCATCGTTTAAAGGGGTCGAGCCGAATCGTGGCGGCTTCGCTATTGCCCGTGAGCAGTCTTGGAAAACCGGCTTCTACCGCTTCGCCCGGATTATCGTACTCTCCCCGGATCATAATTCGTGATTCCGGAACTCCTGGCTCATAGGGTGGCCCGAATGAGTGACGTAAGGACATCGCTTCCGGTGTCAGACGTTTCAGGTGTTGCTTGACAAACTTGTTGCGAGAAGTGAGGAAAAGATATTGTTGTGTTTCTTCACGAGTGATGCGTGGATCACCTGATCTGATCATGTCAGCAACGATGTCCTGCTTTCGGTTGGCACTCGGATTTACAAAGGTGGATAGAAATTGGCCATCACCTCCTATCTCCAGACCGTAGCCTTCGTGAACATGTTTTGCCGAGTGCAGTATGACAATCGAGCCATTTGAGTCCTCTCGGAAAGCTGACAACTTGGTTGATGCAACGAGAAGGTCCTTCTCGAACTGCACTGCTGGGGCGTGTCGGTTACCCATTGTTGCGAGTGTCGGCTGAAGCTCGGGGTTTTCCTGTCGCAGTTCGATGCCCGAAATGCGATCAATCCACTGTAAAACAGGTTGGCCCGACGCAGGATTCTTCGTCTTGGGGTTTCCATCAAGATGAGCTGCATCCAGCCAGAATCGCAGGCCAGCACGGGGTAACGTCTTAGAGTTTTTGTCCGCTTTTGAACCATTGATTTTATTTGCAAAGTAAGCTGATATTTGTTCTCGTTCAGCGGTGCTGAGTGGATGGTCATAAATCAGAATTTCGGCGACTTTGCCAAGATGTTCGGAACCCTGGGGGGTTCCTGTACCTGCGGTGTGCTGTCCAAGTGTCAAATGGTTTACTTTGTCCAAGGCAGCAAACCAGAGTCCCCGGTTGTTTCCCGCAAGGCTCCCCAGCGAAGACCGCTTTCCATCGGTGAAGACGGACCATTCTTTCCCATCAGACTGAACAATCGAAACGTGCGGTTTGTTGTCGTTGATGTTACGTTCTGCGTAGAAATAGTCATTTCCCGAAGAAAGCATGGCTTGCATGCCGAAGCCTGCTCCTGCTGGTTCTTGTAGTTGAATGCGCCGCGTTATGGTTCTCTTCAGTACTGCCAACTTGTCACTCGCGCTAGCCGCATCTTGTTGCAGTTTTTCAGCAAGTGATTTCGCCCATTCCGCTTCGCCCTCTCTGTAAAAGTTCGCTGGTATCGATCCTCCGATTTGATAAGCATCTCCACGGGCGGGTGGCGGAATTTGAATAGTGGAGAAAAAGGACTTCATGCGATAGAAGTCTTCTGTTGGGATTGGGTCGTGTTTGTGATCGTGGCACTTGGCACATCCAATGGTAAGCCCCAGAAAAACACTGCTTACCGTAGAGGTCATTTCACTGAGGAGTTCGTGCCTTGACTCATCCCCTCTTGGTTCAGTGAATGGGGCAAGCCGTAAGAATGTCAGAGCCACGATCCTCTCTGATGGTGGAATGGGAAGTTCACCTGCGCCCATGACCTGCTCAAATTCATCGCCGGCAATCTGTTCCTTGATGAATTCGTCGTACCGCTTATCGTCGTTGAACGCATCAATCACGTAGTCTCGATAACGCCACGCATGAGGTAGGTCGGGGTCTCCCTCATATCCTGCAGTGTCTGCGTAGCGAGCCAAATCCAGCCAGAACCTCGCCCATCTCTCACCATAGCGAGGGTCCTCAAGAAGTCGGTCAACCAGTTCCTCGTATGTATTCTGGTCAGCAGCCTTTTTATCTGATTCCAGAAAATCTTGAATCTGGCTAGGTGTTGGTGGTAGACCGATCAGATCAAAGTAAAGGCGTCGGATGAGTTGCCGAGGGTTGGCTTCAGGTGCTGGTGACAAGCCATTTTTTTGGAGCTTTGCAAGGATAAACTGGTCCACCTCGTTGCGGACCCAGGTTGATCCATCGGCAGCGGGAGGCGTGATGTCTCTTAGGCTGTAGAACGGCCAGTCGTCTTCTCCCGCGAGCGGTCTGATCCCGCCGCACGCTGTAAAGCTGAACAAGACGATCCAAGTTGCGACGGTTGGGAGAGTTGCTTGGGTCATGGATCTGGTGCAAGGAAAATGCGGGCAGGGGATGTTGTGCATGAGGCGAACAGCCTCGATTGTCGAACATCACCCACGCGTGATTCTAGCTTATCTCTCGCTGGAGAGTTTTACGCTTGTCTTCGTCGACCCGGGAACTTGCAGATTTCCGACCATGCAGCAGCACATCCCTTTGCTTTACCCGATCGCGGTGTGGTTGCTGCCGGTTGAGATGCCCTGCTTTTGGGATTGAACGGTTTTGGGGGGGGGGAGCCCGCGAGGCAGTACAGAATTACGGATTTCGATGTTTTTCGGATTTCTTCCATTCCATTTGCTGTTGTGCGCCCCTGGGGTCGTTAATTGGGGACTGGTTGTTAGCGGGTTTTTATTCCCGTTCTGCCTTGGTGATATTTGAGGGGCCCACGGTTGTGCTTCGCAACGCTACGATTCGAAATTCCCAGTGAGATGAAGTTCCTGTACGGGAGGAGAGTCCTTAGTTCTGTCAAGTCAGGTAATTGAGAATTGCGTAGGCAGAGAACCAGGCCCTTGCGTTCCCTCGACTGCCAGTTTAGTCAGCAACTGACTAAGGCAAACAAAGTGTAAACACCTTATTCTAACGAAAGTGTTGAGACGTGAGTCAATTCCAGCGGAGAAGAGAAATGGAAACCAGACCGATTGTGACAGAAAAGAAAATTACGCCCGCAAAAGGCTGGGTGCCGTTGGTAGGTTTTGTGCTGCTATTCATTGGCGCAATTCTGACAGTCGTGGGAGGCGCAATTGTTGGGGGATGGGGAGGTGTTCTGATTGGGGTTGGTATCTTCTGTATTCTGGCATCCGTGTTTGGTTTGACTGGATTGATGGCTATTGCCCCAAATGAATCCCGTGTGCTGCTCCTGTTTGGTGAATACCGTGGTACCGTGGTTGATTCAGGTTTCTTCTGGGTCAACCCGTTTTACACAAAGAGAAAAATAAGTCTGAGGGTGCGTAATTTTGAAACCGGGTCACAGACAACGCCCGAGGAAAAAGATGCAGCGGGAAAGATTTTGAAGAAGAAGAGTAGGACAATGGGTAGGCCATCCAAGGTCAATGACAGTGACGGTAACCCGATTGAAATTTCGGCCGTTGTGGTGTGGAAGGTCGTTGATACAGCGGAAGCACTTTTCGAAGTTGATGACTATGAGGATTTCGTTGCAGTTCAAAGTGAAGCTGCATTAAGAAACCTTGCGACACGCTATCCCTACGATAGCGAAAACCATGAAGTTTCTCTCAGGGGTAGCACTGAGAAAATCTGTGATCAGCTCCGGAGTGATATTCAGGAGCGATTGTCTGATGCTGGCGTGCATGTGCTCGAAGCACGGATTAGTCATCTCGCTTATGCACCTGAAATTGCTGCTGCCATGCTGCAACGCCAACAGGCTGGCGCCATCATCGCAGCCAGATCGCGTATCGTTGATGGAGCTGTAGGAATGGTGGAAGCGGCGCTTGGCCAACTGCAGAGGGACAATGTTGTTAAGTTGGATGAGAAACAGCGTGCGACGTTGGTTTCGAATCTGCTGGTCGTGCTTTGCAGTGATCGCAACACACAACCTGTTATTCAAACGGGAGCTTAAAGTCGTTTCGATTTGCAATCCGCCGACAACTGCTTTGATGATGGAATCTTCGCAGTGCACGGTTGGCTAGTTCTTGAGATGACAGCTGCTTCGTTTCAGGTAGGCGCGGGCAACCGACGTGTTTGCGGGGCTTGTTTGATGTCGAGCAGAAGGATTGCTTCAGTTCAAATGGACCGCAACTAGTCGTTGCGACAGTGGTTTGCTGCTGATGTATCGTAATCGCGAATCGAGTTGAACTGCGGCAGGTTGTCGGAGGAGGCCGTGCATGTGCCGTTGAAGGAGGGTTTTTCGTTCTCGTCCTGGTTGAAAATGGAAAACCTTTGGCACCGACGGGCGGTCCCGCGGTGGGTGGGACGCCCAAATGCAAGCCTGTCCAGTAGCCCAGGTGGACTGTGGAAGCCGAAAGGATCACAGCTAAAGTCCACTGGTTCTTCAAGGGCTCGGCGAAATTGGCTTGAGTGATTCAAGCATTACACCGGCTGGTACACAATTGCGAAACACCATTTGGGATACCGTATCGGTCTTACTTCCTACACGGAGGTTGCTCGTGGACGTCGCCATCCCGACTACGTTTCCGAGTCGATCAAAGACGGGGCCGCCGCTCGATCCTTTTCCAAATTCTGCGTTGATCGTGATCCAACGCGTCGGTAACTTGACAGGGGCCGGTTGTTCGGCCTCGTCTTGTTTCTTTTTTGCCGGTTTGCGTTGGGGTGGACGGACGTAGCGACGGGTAATTGCACCGTGGCTGTATGTATAGAAACGGCCGCTTGGGTGTGAGATGACGCTGATGTCACTACCTACGGCGACGTTACGTCTTAATGGCAGCCCTTTGTACTCGGATGAATTGATGCGGCAGAACGCAAAATCATTGGAGGAATTCGCACCTAATACTTCTTGAATCGGGTGGACCACATAGTCCGAGGTCATCGCAAACATGAACTCATCGCTTTTGTTGAACACATGTCGATTCGTCGCGATGATGCCATCGTCTGAAATGAAGAAGCCTGTTGCCGCAAGCACAACATGCCAATGATCAAGGTGTTTACGCGAAATCAGGATTGCCACAACCGACTTACTCGCTTCGCGATACAAGATGGGTTTTGTGCGTTCTTTGGTGTTGCGTTTGGCAAGCGGAAAGGTGCACTTTTGGTCGATCGCCTGAGATTCCAGTTCGGTGCAGGTAAACGCCTGCTTTGCCTTGATCATCTTGTTCATCTGTGGCTCTGCATAGAGCATGATCTGAGTATCAAAAATGTAGTTAACGCCATTGAGCGGCGCGGGTTTTGGTGGAGGAGTTTTCTTGTTTTCTTCCTCAGGTTCCGACTCTGCATCGGGTGTGTTTTCTTGGGGTTCATCAGTTTTGGCATCACTTGGTGCAGGCGTCTTTGGTTCTTGAGCCTGTGCGCCCGCCACCTCGGAAGGTTGTTTTTCTTGAGCCTCTGCGAAGCTGGGCATCGCGATGGAGAGCAGCAGAGCAAGAAGGGTTAACGCGATGCAAAAACTACGAGGTCGAAAACGAGTCACCTGGGGGCTCCAATGCGTGAGGAAGAGGGGGCCTTTGTACCCAGTTTAACAGGGCTGCAGATTAATACGAGTTAGGCCGGTTTTCAGGTGATTCTTGCACCGTTTTGGAGCAATCTTGCATTCGTTTTTTTTATTGTTCAGGCAATCACAAGCGAAATAACGTGCGGGTGGTGGTAGCTTTCTAAGGCTTGAAACAACCCTCTGAGCCCTGAAGAAAGAGGGTAGGGGGCTCTAAACCTGATACGGTTTTGGAAGAAGTTGGATTAACGATGCCAGATTTCGTTTGGGCTGTGCGGATTCCAACAACTGCTGTCGCGGGAAACCCAGCACCGCGCCTGCTGCCTGCAGGCCAAACGGATGTTCGTCTGGTTCTGTACAAATGAAAGCCCTGTGATGAGGCTTCGCCCGGGGCCACGCAGAGGCAGCCCGATGAGATCGGTCGCTTAGAGCTGGATTCTCAACTCTCAGGCGATTGAGGTAGCGGCGATTGAGGTAGCGGCGGTAGAGGTTGCCTTCGCTGGCAGTACGAAAGGAGTGCCGCAGAATTCATGTTCTGCAGTACTCCAAAGCGGGCTTCCGGAAACTCATTCACATGCCGGGGACTCAGACTTCGTCAACTTCCCAACCGGGGCGGAAATCAGGCACGAGAAATTGTTCGATCTTGTCGTTGCCAGTCGCTTCGAAAACTTTAGCGTTCCAGTCAAAGCCAGCTCCAGAGCGAAAAGCTGCATTCGCGAGCAGAACAGACTCAGCCAAAGGACCGGTGTATTCGACAAAATCGCAGGTGGATCTTGGGCCACCTTTGCAGGCCTGAATCCACTCTTTGTGAAAGCCGGGTGATTTTGGAATCGACTGCTCGGGCGGCGTGGGAGTACTACCGTCTTTCATGGTCACTTTGTAGCCATCAAAGCCTGCTGAAATCGTTCCTTTGTCGCCAACAAAGAGGGTGTTACCATTCGGCTTGGTGTTATGCTTTTCGAAGGCTTCTTTGAGTGAGCCATGCCACCAGTGAAGCGTGAGGGGACCATGCCCTTCTTCGGCACCAAATTCCATTCGGGTTTTCATGGATTTTGGAGTCCGCAGGGGATCGATATCCTCCGCCGCTGGAATCACATCGAGATCAATCCGATTGGGGTACTTGAGTTGTAGAGCCCAAAACGGGATGTCGAGAATGTGGCATCCCCAGTTTCCAGTTTCGCCGGTTCCGTAGTCCCACCAGAACCGCCACTTGTAAGGGCAGTACTCTGGCGAGTAACGACGTTCTTTGACCGGGCCTTGCCATAATTCCCAATTTAGATTGCTGGGTACTGGTGGAAATTCTTTTGGCATCGCGGGCATCCCACGGCTACCACCTATCGCACAGTAAACCTCGGTGACGTTGCCGATCATTCCAGACCGTACGGCTTCGACGGTTCGAGCCATACCTGAATTCGCGTGCCTTTGATTTCCGAGTTGTGTTGCGACATCCTGTTTTTCCGCCAACTTCGTCAACTGGCGGCATTCCCATGCGGAATGGGCAAGTGGTTTTTCACAGTAAACGTGTTTACCCATCAGCATGGCTTGGCGGGCAGGGTGGAAGTGCATGTGGTCGGGCGTGCTGATGACAACAGCGTCAATCTGTTTATCAAGTTTATCCAGCATCACACGGAAATCCTGGAACTTGTTTGCCTTGTCGAATTGCTGGAATCGCTTGCCCGCTTTCGTTTCATCGACATCGCACATGGCAACGATATTTTCGCCCGATACGCCACCCACATTTGCTGACCCTCGACCTCCCACGCCGATGCAAGCCACATTGAGTTTTTCGTTTGGGGATGCGGCAGTCGCTTGGGTGGATGTGCCTAGCCAATAGCCACCGGTCAGGGCAGCGGAGGTTTTCAGGAAGTTCCGGCGTGATTTTGCTGAAAGGGGCATGGTCGGTAAGAATCCGTACGGTGGGAAGTGAGGGGCGGGCAAAACATCAACCCTGCTATTCTAACCTCTTCATTCCGCCTTTGCCGTTGGCGGGCAGATAATTTTCCTTCACTCGCTCGGAGTCCAAAGATGAGATTTGGACGCTATTCGCAGCATGTGCAGCCTGCTACCATGTTGCGCGTATGAATCAGGCCGCATTGACACACAGTAGGGTCGCTTTGCGGAGTGCCAACGCCAATCGTGGCTGCCTGATTTCCCGCCTGATAAAGCTGCCTTTGGGCTAACGATTGGGCTCACGCTTGACCCGATAAATTGTTTCGCTGATCGCTTACCATCCATAGGGTTCCAGACCGATGGCTCGAATTTACCAACTTATTCCCTGCTTGATGATTGCCGCTGCCGCCGTGATGGGGTGTAGCAAGCAAGATTCTTCCACCGACAATGGCAATCCTCCACTTGCCAAAAAGCAATTCATCAGCATGGGCACCGCACCTGTTGGAGGTGCTTTTCCTGTGGTGGGTGGTGCGATTGCTGAGGTGATGAACGAACACAAAGAAGCGTTTGATTGGAAGGTGCAAGCCAAAGGCACCAAGGGATCGCAGGAAAACATTCGGCGTCTCCAACAGGGAGAACTCGAATTGGCAATCTCGAATGCTGCAATTTCCTACTTTGCGACCCGTGGTGAAGGCACTTGGACCAAGAAGTACGACATTCGCGCTATCGCTACCATGGCTCCCAATGTTGCCTTGTTCATTGCTCGTGCTGACAGCGGCATCGAGAGTATTGCTGACTTGAAAGGCAAACGTGTGATCACGGGACCTGCCGGAGCCGGTTTTCAAATGTTCATTGAGCCGATTCTTGCAGAGCATGGCGTAGCATGGGATGACATCACTTCGATCAATGCGACTCAGAGTGGATCCGTTGACCAGTTGGGTGACGGGTCAGCAGATGCAGCATTTCTAGGCGGGGCTGTGCCCACTGGTTCCATCACGCAGGCCACCAGTACTTTTACTGTGAATTTTATTCCTTTTGATGAGGACAAGCGACAAGCTTTGATCGAGAAGTACGCGTTCTTTCACCCAGCAACCATTCCTGCTGGCATTTACAAAGGTCTCGATACCGACTTTTTAGGTCTCAATGTGGGTTCCATGCATGTGATCACAGCAGCGTCTCAACCAGAAGACCTGATTTACGAAGTCACGAAAACAATTTGGAACAATCGCGCTGAAATTGCTGGGAAACACCCTGCTGGTAAAGCGCTCAATGAAAAAAATATCACTCGAGATACCGGCATTGAATATCACCCCGGAGCCGTCAGGTTCTATCAAGAGGCCGGACTGTGGCCCACGTCCGAAGCCGATGGCGAGCCTGACGCGGCCGCAGGTGATGAAGCTGAGCCGGATGCCGAAAATGCAGCTGATCAAAAAACAGATGCCGACAAAGCAGGTGCCGCAACAGCTGCGGATTCCTGAGTGCTTGGATTAAGGTTCAGATGATTCTGGGGCAG
>DOPG01000285.1:11521-13092 GCA_003513555.1 Rhodopirellula sp.
CTGCTGGTCTTTGGATCGCAGATGTGCCGCAATTGGGGTCTCGAGATGTAAATCGTTCTTTGCGGTGCATGCTCTGACTTTGTGTCTTTTTTAAAATGTGCCATTGCGCCGCAGCGGAGCTAATGTTGGAACAAGGAAACACCTGTGAGTAAAGACGCGGATAAGGTCGAGGCAGGCAAGGCTGAATCAAATGTCTACGCCCCTCCAGTACAAAACTCGGAATTCGGTTCCGGCGACGGCGGCTCTGGCGTTCCTGCAATGACAGAACGATTGGTCAAACTAGTGGTCATGGTGCTGGGGGTTTTGCTATGCCTGTTTACGCTGTTTGAGGTCAATTACAACACGTTGCAGCCACAGTCCGCGTTGGCTGTATTCGTAGGTGTGGGGCTTGCCCTGTGTTATCTCACGTTTCCGGTTCACAAGCGGTGGGCTGGAGCCAGGTCCTTGCGGGTCGTCGACATTGGTTTGGCGCTCACAGCCGCAGCCTGTTGTATGTATGTGATCGTACAGACACAACCGATTTTCAGTAGTTTCTGGGGAGACGGGATCTCTTTGGGGGATCGTGCAGGAGGTGAAACGGGATTGGATTTTGCAGTCGGCTTGGCGGGGGTCATCCTCGTACTCGAAGCGACTCGCCGTAGCATTGGAGTCATTGTCCCGCTGCTGGCTTTGGCCTTTGTTGCGCACTCGTATTATTGCTACGCCAGTTTCCGTTACGATTGGCCTGTGTTGCCCGACTGGATGTTGCCGCACGCCGGGCAAAGTTTGAAGGATATTGTCAGCACAACCTTCCTGCAGTCACTGGGGGTGTTTGGTCCTGCTGCTTCGGTGATGTTCAAGTACGTCTTTCTATTTGTGGTGTTTGGGGCATTTCTTGAAATGTCTGGAGCCACTCAGTTCATCATTGACTTTGCCACCAAGACTTTTGGTCGGATTCGAGGTGGCCCGGCGATGGTTTCGGTGATGGCAAGTGGCCTGATGGGATCGTTGTCGGGTAGTGCGGTAGCCAACGCCGTGACGACGGGAACTTTTACCATCCCCATGATGCGAAGTGCGAAGTTTCCAAATCACATTGCAGGAGGCATCACCGCGGCCGCTGCAGCAGGGGGTGCACTTGTGCCGCCGGTGATGGGTGCGGGGGCTTACATGATGTTGGAACTGGTGCAGCCGCAGGTGACTTTCTTGCAAATCATGAAAGCGGCCATTCTGCCGGCCATCCTGTATTACTTTTCAATTCTGGTGCTTGTCTTTCTTTACTCACGTCGGTTGGGCACCGAAAAACTGAGTGCGGAAGCACTCAGTAAAAAGAAGCTAAAGGGGTTTGAGGCAACTGTTTTTTTTGCCGCTTTGGGAACCCTGGTGGGACTCTTGATTTTCGGTTTTTCACCATTCCGAAGCGTCACCGGGGCATTGGCAGTCATTCTTGTGTTTGCGATTTTTCGACGCGAACTCAAGATTTCCAAAGAGGAACGGTGGCTGGCAATGATCGTCTTTGGTGTGGTCGTCCTTGCGTCTCAGGCTTGCATCCCAGTTCGAGATATTTTCCCGTCTTATTTTGAACGTTTTGTGCC
>DOPG01000285.1:13383-13777 GCA_003513555.1 Rhodopirellula sp.
TGGACTCCATGCTGCTGGGAATGTTTGGGTTGTTGATCGTTGGTATGGCGATGCCTGGTTGGCGTCCAGAAATCATTTCGTCGATGACTAAATCCGCTAAGAATGGCGTCGCTCTTGTTGCGGCAAGTGCTTGTGTTGGGATTATCATCGGTATCGTTCAGCAGACAGGGATCGCAACCGACTTCAGCGCGACAATCAAGGGCGTTGTGGAGACAAATCTGTTCCTTGCGCTACTGGGAATCATGGTTTGTTCTTTGATCTTGGGCATGGGAGTACCCTCGGTCGTCTGTTATTTGCTGATGGCGACGCTCATGGGATATTTGTTGGGTGAACTGGGGGTGCTGCCGCTTGTGGCTCACCTGTTCATTTTCTACTTTGGCATGATGTCGATGGG
>DOPG01000300.1:0-2904 GCA_003513555.1 Rhodopirellula sp.
AGTTTCCCCAGACCAGATTTGGCGATGATATTAACGAGCCTACTGCTTTCCTCTCTTCCCTTGGCAATCTTTGCGATGATGGTTTTATCAGCTTCCCAAAGTCGCTCGAAGGTCCGAAAAGCAGAAAAACGAATACGTGATGTTCATCACGAAACGATTGACCGACTGCAACGCGAGGGCGTGCTTCGGCTAAGCTGGGATGAGCCCCTGCTTGCTGATGCTGAATTCCTGCTTTCAGCCGGTTCTGCCGACATGGAGTCATGATGCCGTTGCCAAAGCTGAATATTCAAATGACCTTACTGGCGGAAACCGCCGTTGCGAACGATTCCCCCACAGGCTTCTTTGGAATCTTGCTCAGTGGCGGGTTGGTCGGAATTCTGATTCTGCTTGTGCTCGCGGGGCTAAGTGTCACCGCAGCCTATTTATTGTTCGATCAGGTCATGACCTTACGACGCAAGGAAGTCCTGCCGGATGGCGTCAGTGATACGGTTCGCCAAGCTTTACTGACAGGTCGGCCAGCGGAAGCTGATGCTGCCTGCCGCCGCGTCCCCAGTGTTCTGAGTGTCGTGCTGCTGTCCGGCCTTTCCGAATTTGAATTCGGCTGGCGAGAAGTAGAGAAAGCGGTCGAAGATTCACTGGCCCAGCAGTCCGCTCGATTAATGCGTCGCATCGAATATTTATCCGTAATCGGGAACATCGCACCGATGGTCGGTTTGTTGGGAACAGTCACAGGTATGATCTTTGCGTTCCAACAGGTGGCAGCCACGCGTGGAGCGGCAGGTGCTGGCGACTTGGCCGAAGGGATCTACCAAGCGTTGGTCACGACGGTCTGCGGACTGGTTGTCGCGATCCCATCCCTTGCGATCTACGCTGTCTGTCGTAACCGTGTCGATTCACTCATCGCCGAGGTCGCCTACCAAAGCCAACACGCGCTCGCTCCTATTAAACGTCGCCCGGCGACGCGAACTCGTCAGGCAATGAACAACCCACCAACGACACAAGCCAAGGGGGTTGTGGGAAACGCAACGCAGAGCCGCAAGCCAATTGACCGTCCTACCACAGCGATGCCGTCCAAAAAGCCCCCACCTGAAAGTAGCTAGTTGGGAAGCCACCTTGTGACGTGATGGCGGGACCGCGAAGCCCTCGGCAACCAAGGCCCAGCAACATGTGGTAGGCTCCCAGCAGTCCGCCAGCAGATCAATCGCCCTCAACGCCGACAACTCCGCTGCAAGTTTGCCTGCTACGGTTGCACGAGTCAAATTCGTAAGCAGCCCGTCCTTTCTGTTGTCGCAATTCAACGCCAAGTCTCAGGCAGTCTCAAAACAAACGTCCCATCGATCTATCCTTCCAAGCCCCAAAGAACCAACATGCTCCCCGGAATCAACCTCTTTGACATGACCGGACAGACAGCCATCGTGACTGGTGGTTCCAAAGGCCTTGGAAAAGCGATCGCAGAAGGCCTTGCGTCAGCAGGAGCGAACATTGCCTTGCTTAGTCGCAATCAATCCGAGGCTGAAGCCGCAGCCAAAGACATCTCAGACACCTACCACGCCGAGGTACTGGGACTTGAAGTTGATGTCACGCAACAGCCTGCCGTCGAGGCGATGGTTGCAACGGTTTTCGAAAGGTTTGGTCGCATTGACGCGCTCATCAATAACGCAGGAATCAACATCCGCGGCCCAATCAGCGAACTCACTCTTGACCAGTTTCGCGAAGTTCAACAAGTGAATGTAGAGGGCATTTGGATTGCCACTCGCGCTGTTCTTCCCATCATGAAAAAACAGGGCTGCGGTCGTGTGATCAACCTTGCCAGCACTCTCGGGCTCGTCGGGCTGGCAAATCGCACCCCCTACGCAACCAGTAAAGGCGCGGTGGTTCAGTTGACTCGCGCCATGGCACTCGAATTTGCAGAAATCGACATCACTGTGAACGCCATTTGCCCCGGACCTTTCCTGACGCCCATGAACGAACCGATTGCGGACACAGAGGAGGCGAAGAAATTCATTGTGGGCGCGGTGGCCATGAACCGCTGGGGGAGAATGGAAGAGATTCAGGGTGCGGCGATTTACCTTGCTAGCCGAGCTTCAAGCTTCACCACAGGAAGCATGCTGGTGGTCGACGGTGGCTGGACGGCCCGCTAACAGGGTCAGTTGTTTGATGAGAAGCATTCACCCACTGCCGATCAACGCTGTGAATCAACACGCATTTCACGGGGAAGATTGCCCTTGACTTTCATAGCACAGCAGCACGTTCCTCCGACGCCCGCAAACCCAGATTCCCATAACGGTGATAATCACTGCTGATTGACTGCTCTTGTACGTACCACATCAGCTCGATTCGCCCCTCGGCACAAACGGGCGTGTCAGCAACGTGCACATAACGGTCCATTACCGCTCGACGTACCGCCATTGGCACGCGGTCGGGCGATGCATATCGCAGCCGGCTAACCCCTCCCCACTCAACGGCGTCAATCAACTCCTCCGTTGTTTGTTCAACGAACTCAATATCTGCAGCCCATGACTCAGTCATGTCGTGCAATCGTTTGAGATTTCCGGCATGGACTCCTGCAGGGGCGCTGACAATTGAACGGCACGCAACGGCTTGTGCGGCTGCAACCCGCAGGACAATTTCTCCCCATGTGTCGTGCTCGGACACACATATCACAAGCACTGGCATGGGTACGTAGCGTCGCAGATTGTCTTGCCCGACCAGCCGAAAATGATCATGGGTTTGCATGAATTCATCAGCCGCAGCCCGCTGGTAGCTGGCGATTGCCTGGCACAACATCCTCGCCTCGTCCTGCTCAACTTCACTGCCACCTGCAACCTGCTCAAGTATGGCGGTCGCTAACTCAGACAGCTGCCGATGACCAGCCCACGCAGCATCTTCACCCCGCCCAGCATC
>DOPG01000300.1:3184-19975 GCA_003513555.1 Rhodopirellula sp.
CCACTGGCTCAGAGTCGACACTGCGAGGTTCAAACTTCATCAATTGCGCTACATAGTTAGGGCCTCCGGCCTTGATTCCGGGGCCAAAAGCGCTTCTTCCCATACCCCCAAATGGTTGCCGCAGAACAATCGCACCAGTCGTCGATCGGTTGAGATAAAGATTGCCAGCTCGAATTCCAGCTAACCACTGCGACTGCTCGCGATCATCCAAGCTTTCCAGCCCACTGGTGAGACCGTATCCCGTTTCATTCACGATCTGAATCGCTTCGGGCAAGGAACGAAAACTCATTACTCCCAGTACAGGTCCAAAGAACTCCGTGAGGTGCGTGTAACTGCCGCGTCGCACATTCCATTTTATTCCGGGTGAATAGATGCAGTCGTGTCCATCCTGACGTCGCGGTATCAACGCCCATGACTCACCCTGCTCCAACTCCTTCAACGCCTGATTGAGGTCCCCGATGGGCGGCGCAATTATCGGCCCCATGCGATTGGAAGTATCCCAGGCAGAGCCCACTTTAAGGCTCTTGGCTGCGTCTACCAATGTTGCCCGAAATGCCTCATCGTGAAAAACCTCCTCTTCCAGCAGCAGCAGGGATGTGGCCGAACACTTTTGACCGCTGTGCCCGAATGCGGACTGCAAAACATGTTTGATTGCCTGATCACGATCAGCCATCGCCGTGACGATGGTTGCATTTTTCCCCCCCGTCTCCGCAAGAAGTCGCATCTCCGGCTTAGCATGCAACATGTTCAATGCTGTATCAGTCCCCCCCGTCAAGATCACGGTATCAACCAAATCATTCGTAACAAGAGATTCCCCCACATCACGTCCGGGACAAGGCATCATTTGCAGAGCCTCCTGTGGCACTCCCCCCCGATAAAAGCATTCGCACAACAGGCTTGCGACCAGCACGGTATTGGATGCTGGCTTCAAAATCACACAATTCCCGGCAGCAAGTGCAGCGGCGATTCCACCGCATGGGATGGCTATCGGAAAGTTCCATGGAGAGACCACCACGACTACCCCCCTTCCTTGTGCAGTCACGCCGTCGAGTCGATCTAACGCTACCGCAGATTGAGAGTAGAACTCAATGAAGTCAACTGCCTCCGAAACCTCGGGATCGCTTTCCAGCAGCGTCTTGCCACCTTCGGCGAGCGTTGCTCCCATGAGTGAGCCACGTGCCGAGCGAACTTCGTCCGCCACGCGAGCGAGTATTTTTCGCCGCTCTTCTACTGAAAGCGAACGCCAGCCCGCGGGGTCGTGGTCAGCAACCGCAACCGCCGCATCAACGTCCCCCCCATTAGCCTCGACATACCTAGCCACCACCGTACCATCACGAGAGGGATCCAACGAATCCCTCACCATCCGCGGTTCAGACACAAGGCTGCGACCAACTCGAAGATTGATCTTGGCTGCTTGATCATCACACTTATCGATCCAATCAGCCACAATCTGATCCGCCCACAACGAATTAGCAGGAAGACTGAAATCGGTGTCTGGTTCATTGACAAATCCACAACACGCTTTGCCAGCACTCGCGCTACTTGATTCTCCGTTGTCTGCCCCGCAACTATCGGACTGCTGGTCTGCCATTTTTTTTCTGCGATCTTGTCGCCGACGCGGCTCGAGCGACAGCCTGCTGATCCTTTGGAATGAATCAAGGAATCCAGCCTCCAACAATTTCCATGCATCCGATTCCACGGTGATATTGAATGCATGACGAAGAAAATTTTCGTCTCCAGTATTCTCATCAAGCCGGCGTACAAGGTATCCAATCGCATGGATAAAATCTTCTTTCTGGCACGCAGGTGCGTACAAGAGGACACTCTTTGTTAATTCGTGCAGCGCCCGTCTCTGGTGATTTGCCATCCCCTCAAGCATTTCAAACTGCAATTTGCCCAGGGCATCGGCTTCTGTGGCTAGCACGAGCGCGTAACTGATATCAAACAGATTATGTGAGGCAATGCCAGGACGGACAGCAGCGAGATTCTCGGGCTGCAGTGCAAAATTCACCATTCGTTTGTAATTGGCATCGGTATCCAGCTTCGACTGAAATGGAGCTTGAGCCCACCCTTGCAGCGAAGCTTCCACCCGTTCCATTTCCATGTTAGCGCCTTTGACGATTCGAATCGTAATTGGAGCTCCACCCTGATTGACCCGACGCTTCGCCCACTCAGTTAATTTTCGCTGCCAAGCATGCGAGTCGGGAATATATGCCTGCAGCACAATCCCGGCGGCGATCGAATCCAAACCTGGGCGGTCCAACGTCTTCATGAACACTTCAGCGGTAAGAGACAAGTCCCGGTATTCTTCCATATCCATGTACACGAACTTGGGAACAATGCTGCCATCCTTGCGCTCGAACGTCCCCTTCGCAGCAGCGCGATACAACAATTCCATCCGGTCACAGAGGGGATCAATGCTCGCTTGTCGCGCGATCGGCGAAATCTGGGAATAAATGGTGGAGATTTTGACCGACATGACCTCAACCTCAGGCAATTGAAACGCCTGCAAATATTGTTTCAATCGCCGATTTGCTTCCTCTTCGCCGAGAATCGCCTCGCCTAGAAAGTTCACATTCATGCGTACTCCCTCATCCCGACGTGCTCGCAAGTGCTCGCAGAGGACATCACGTTCAGCCGGAATAATGACATTCGCAGTCTCCCTCCGCATCTTGTCCTTGACCATGGGAATGGTGACCCCGGGCACGTAACTGCCAAAGGATTGAAAACCCATCAACAGCGTCCTCTCCATGGGGCTAAAAAATCGGGGGATACCTTGAACATCTAAAATGTGCACTAACTGATCCGCCGACCTCGCAGCTGCCTCCGACCGAAACGCCTGGTCAGTCAAAGCGGTCAGAGTCACCTTGTCCGTCGGATTCTGGATCATTCGATCCAATTCCGTCTGCTGTTTTCGTTCCTCAGGGGTCTGTAATGCATGCGCACGCTGCTGCAATTCGCTGGCCAGAAACAAAGCCTTTTGCACCAGCGGATCCACGCCTGTCGATCCATCTGCAGTGAACTTTCCCAACAGAGCCTTGGCGGCGGCATCCATCCCCGATTCATTCATCACAACCTCATTCAGCAACAAAAGAACAGTAAAACTGAGACCAACCCCTTACACATGAATTATCAGTGCGGACTCATCTACCAGCACTGAACCAGCCCCAAAGCTGGCCGCCCGTAAGACATAAACTATCTGCAGTATCCAAACCTCACGACACAAACTGCGGCCGTAATTGCAACGGCAAAATCCTGCCACACCGTGATGACCCCACGTTCGTCCTGATCTGGACCCTACATACCGCATCACGAATCAATGATGCCCCGCGCAAGGCTGCGTCCGCATGTAGACCAGTCGCACGCGTCCAAAAGTGAAGCAACGGCCAAATCAGCGTTTCCTCACTGACCAACAGGCAACGTGGTCACCAGTTTTGAATCAGTCTTTTCCCCATCATACGAATGAATGACGATACGTGTTCCCGGCGAAAATTCGGGTAGCCCACCGAGGTGTATTTTGCCGTTAACATCACTTCTTGTTCCCCGGATGGGCTTTCCATTGGTTTCAGTGAGAAATACATCCGCACTTGGCAGTGTCACCAGATCGGGTAATTGGCATGTGTGGGCTCGACCGGTTTCTCTGACCGAAGCGTCCAGAACACCCCCACCTCGTGGCTCATCCGACGGAGCATCGACCAGATTCCGGATCCGCATTCCGATCGTAGGCTCGCTGCCCTCAGGCTGAAACTTCATCTCAAGAAAGTTCCAATAGAACGGATCACCGGGCTGATGTGGATTTTGCGCGGGGTCAGCAAAGCTTTTGTGGTAGAGCGCTAATACTTCCAGATCACGATCATCCACGTCTTTCATTTTGGGCCCGAACCCTGGCACCAGTGCACGGCCACCCGATCTGCCGATTGGGCCAAAACTGCACTCAATGACGCGATGTTCAAGATTTCTCATGATGCATCCGTTATGGACATCTCCGTAAACCGACACCACGCCAGAGCGGCTTCCCAACAACTCCAAAACACGATCCGCTCCCGCTTTGACCCAACCGGCGTAATCTAAGGTGACTCGATCACGCTCATGAAAATGCCGAGGGTGTTCAGTGCTCACCGATTTGCGATACCGAGTCCCCGCCCAAACGGTGTGCAACCCGTTGATTCCCGTCACACCAATCAATGGAGAAGAATCAGTCGCAAGCAATTCCTGAAACCAGCCGAACTGCTCTTCGCCCAAGAGACTGCGAGTAGGATCCGTGCGTCCATATAAACTTTGAAACTCTCCCCATCCCTGATCGTCCCAGATATCAACGTCCTGGCTGCTACGCCACAGGCGTGAATCGAGAACCACAAGCGTGAAGTCTCTGTTCGGCATCTTCCAGGCACGCCATTTCTTCGGATTCACCCTTGGGTCAACCTGCTCGGCACCTGTGGTCAAATGATGCACAATTTGGAAATTCCGACGCATGTATGCGGGGTCTTGACCCAATCCATCTTGTTTCCGAATCGCAAGCTGCTCGGGACCTTTTACATCATCCATGCCATAGTCATGATCCCCGGGGTTGAGGACATTCCAGTGCCGCATCATCTGCCACCGACTCGTCGGGCCACAAATTGACCAAGTGATAATTTTGTAGGCGTCGTCGGTACTAGGTGGGTACATGACCAATTCCATGTACCAAACATCATCTTCCCAAAGCATGACCTGAAAATCATAGTCTTCGAGGTGCTGATAGGACTTTTCAGTGGGTTGATCACGAAATTGCCATTGGTCCTTTGCGCCCGTCATTTTCCATGACCGATCTTTACGTTGCTGTAGGCCGGAAGTGATCGCATGACATGACAATCCACAGACCTTGTAGGGCGCGGATAACTTTGGCAGCCGCCCAACGTAAAGACCACTCCCGGGCACATCCCCCACAAGCCCCGTGCCAGGCCCACAGGCGTCAGTCCCTACCCGGTCATCTGCAGTGACGTTCAAGCCATCTTTCCAAACCGTGTAATATTGCGTGCATTCGGCAGGACTGTTGGGCAAAGTGACGTCCACCACAGCGGTGTATCGGCGCCATTCATTGTTAACGATCGTCGTCGCCCCGCAGACAGGGACGTTCGACCAGCCACCCACTGGCTCAGGCTCATCAGCGACCCGAACTTCCACCCGCTCGCCGTCCGACGCAAAAAGCCCAATCATGCGCACCTGCCATCCGGCATCACTCTGCTTGAGGGTATCCCCAAGTGCATAGCAACTCAAACATTCCGCTACACCCACATCCCTTTTAGTGTTCTTGCCCGGATCGACTATAAACTCATTGACTTCAAAATCGATCAAACCCCGTGCAACAATCCCAGCTAAGCCTGCAACACGATCTTGGCTCAACCGATGCTGAACAGAAAAGTCTTGACCGTCGAGCTGTAGTTTGGCTTCCACGATTGCCTGCGGTGGCTTGCTCTGGTCTACCTTGCTCTGATCAGGCTCAGCATCACCAGTCTCATGTTGACGTACTGCACGAACATTAACGATCAGTTCACAAACATCACCTGCTTCGAGTTGTCCTGCCTTCGATTCCGCCAGAACGCGGTCACGCTGTTCTGTGAGCCCCCCCTGTGCCGCCCCCTTCCCGGCTCCTGTTGCCAAGATTTTGAGTTTTCCATCATCGGCCCAGACGACCCTGATCACTTGCCCCAGCTTGCCGTAACTCTCAAGCACAGACCGGCCACCAATGGCAATTCCCATAACCCCAAATCCATCTTGATGCATCGCCCACTGCGGGTCATCTCCCTCTAGTACACCTGACCTAGCGTTCCGATAGGTAAAGCGGCAGCGAATCGAATACTCATCGTCAAGATCCCACTCAGTTGCATAGAGAATGCCTGCCGGTAACGACGGGTCATAGTCGGTCTTGAAGTCAAATCCATTAGTTTCTCCATGGAAAGGAAACCCAGTTCGCCGAGCGCGATCACCATAGTTCTGCAACCGTCGCCGCAAAGCCCCTGCCTCGATCTTCCAATACCCGGGATTCAACGTCTGCCATTGATGACCATGAAAATCCGCATTTGGACCAGTGAACCGATAAACCCCACGCTCGGCGACGGACTGGGCTGCAGCCATTGCACCAGTGGTGAGAGGCAACGTTGCCGCTGCCGAGGTTGCCGCAGAGGTCGCCATGAAGGCACGTCGACTAACCGCCCCCGATTTAGCCGACCAAGTATCTACCGAGACATCCCTTCGACTGCGTTCCTGTGACAATGACATAATTCAATCCAGACCTAAGCGAGGTGGCGGTACCACCCAGTGAAACGTGAAGTACCGCACAATTTAAAAATCCACTGACGTTCAAAATGTACTGACACGAACATACCATCCGAAAACGCAATCCGCGGACAATGCAACCGTAGACGATGCCATGACACAGGCCAGCGTGATCGGATGAGCAACAAGGCTGGCATCTTTCCATCATACAGATATCACGCCAGTAACGCTGCTAAAACGCAAACACGCTAACCCAAACACTGTGTCTGGCGTTTCCACCAGGCCCCGGACTTGCTTCCTAAAACCTGCGCACAGAAACCGCAACTGCCAACCGTGCCACCCATCAGTCTAGAACGCTGTGGCCACTCGAAACACAACCATTTTCATTAGATGAGTCGGCAGGCAACCAGCTTAAGCTACTCGGGCCGGAGCAGAACCACTGTGTGCTTGATCTGCATCATCGCAACCAAACTCGCTGAGAAGATTCCGCTTCGCATTACCGAACCATTGGGTCAGTCCAGGATCCATTCGCCATGTTTTCCATTTCACCATTTCCTCGCCCATACTCCAGGTGATGTTGCAGGCAATCAGTTCCATGACCGCTGAATGATCAAAGTAGGAGGTGTGAACCAGCTCCTTTCCTGATAGCTCCTTGCAAAAGCCTTCCATTCCCTGCGCCAAAGATGCTTGCCCCAGCAACTTTCTTAATAGGGGTGCAATATCCCGCGCATGATGATCCGCTGTGCAAAGGATGCGTTTTGACAAGATAGTGGGCAGAGGAGGAAAAAGATGAGACAACTCTGCCACGGGTGAAGGCGTGACAGCAACGATAGTTGAACTGGGACGATCATTACCCTGGGCGGCTTTTGTAACCGTATTCCGAACAAGACGATCAATGTGTGGCTGCAACCAATGGTTGAAGAAAGGCGACAGCACCCAATAATAGGGCCTCGACAACAGGCCTAATGTGTCAGAAAAGAAGACTCGCTCTTGAGGAAACATCTTACTGACAAACGAGACTCGAAAGCCAAGGGTGGCACGCAACCCATTGATCGCTTCATCATCGGGCGACCAGATCGCCAGATAGCGGCCTCCATAAATCTGCAATGCCGATCGCTGCAGTCGTTCCTCAGCGTGAATCCGATAGGATTCAATCGCAGGACGAATACTGATCATGGAAAGGTGCAGCAACACGTAGCACAGCACTAAGGTCACAACCAGCAATAGAATACCTTCAAGACTACCGAAGAAGTACTCCAACAGGGTGACTCCCGTTTCCGGATCGTAACTACCAATGTGAACACCTTCGACTGAATGTTCCACTTGAACCCCCACCCATTTAAGACTGGCGAGTATCGGTGCTCGAATAATGCCCATCAAACCAGCCTCGCTTGCAGGCGGCAGTGTCAGCACCATGTCATTTCCCTGAAAGGCATTGTTTAACATCCGCCCCAGTTGCAGCATGGCTCGCGCTGCAGGTGGGATCAACAACACCCCCATCACGACACCGGCAATGTTCCAAACATTAAAGACACTGCGGCTACGATGCTCGAGATAGGGAGTACCGACCGTGGTCCAGCTCTTCAGATGCTCGAGTGGTTGCTTGCTCAAGCACTTGGCCTTCAGTGTCTTCCAAATCACTGACCCGCCATGACTGTGCCCCACTAAATGGTAATCTCGCCGCTCAGCTTCCAGAGCTCTAAGCCGCTCCAATAACTGCAGACTTGCTTTGCTTCTTGCTCGCTCGCTGTTCTCACCCGACCAATGAAAGACTTCCGAGCCCTCGGCGATTCTCACTCCTCGCGGTAGTCGAGATTTCAACTGCGCCACAACCGGGCTACCAGCTTGCCACCACTTTTGCCCAGCGTTTTCGCTGTCACCGGCGTAAGTCCCGTGCACCAGAATGACCAGCGCTGCCTGCTCAGAATTCATAGCCAAACGGGGAAAATCAGAATTGGCAGTCTGTTCGTTCATCCGTGATTCATTCCAAGTTCAAAGAGATCGCTCAACAGAAACATGAAAGCAAAATGAAAACGCCCTATCAAGACACAGCGACATTGAAAGCAATTACAACGCGACTCAATACCTCACCAACCCTACCGACGATAGAGCCCTTCAGGCCACAAGCCAATCCCAATCACAGCCTTGACGACTGCTTCAGCTACCGGTCTTGCCGCAGTGCTACCTAACGACATTGAGGCAACGATACCTCGCCAGCAAACGCTAAACGCCTTGGTAACCGGCAGCGGACCCCAACGACTCAGACTGGATCATTTCCAGACCGCAGCAGCCCGCTCCCCGCCTCAGCTGAACCAACGAAACCCTGTGCAAGCCTTGACACCCGCTCACCGACTCTGCAATGGTCGTGAGCAATCGTAATCAGTCTTTTAGTTGATTATCCACGGAAAGAACACACGCGATGTTTGCCAAGCGACGTCCTGAAGCTGGTGCCCGTCCGGGCACCTTGATTCTGAGTTCCAACTCACAGCCGGTTGAGCTGCGCGTCACGCTGATTTACGGCAAACACCAAAAGGTATTTTCCTGTCGCTCAGTGGAAGAGCTGCCCTCCCAGTTGATCGAAGGGCAATTCATGTGGATTGATGTCCGCGGGCAAGGTGACGGCACGGTTCTGCAGCAACTCGCCTCACGTTTTCGCATCACTCCACTCGCAATGGAGGACCTGGTCAATGCACCACAGCGGCCCAAGATGGAACTTTTTGAACACCAGCAATTGTTAATTGCGCACAGCGTACCGGCCGCCGGCCGTGATATGACCCCCAGCCAGCTTGGGATCGTCTTTGATAAACAAGTTGTCCTGACCTTCCATGAAGACTGCGATCACGTCCTAAAACCGATTCACGAGCGGCTTGAGAATCCAAACGCGAGACTACGACGCAAAGGCCCAGACTACCTCGTCTATGCCATCCTTGATGCCTGCGTTGACGGTTGCTACCCCGTACTTGAGAACCTAGGTGAAAGCATAGAACAACTCGAGGAGCAGGCCCTGCGTGATCCGCGACCGGAACTACTGGCACAGATTCATCACACAAAAAACATTCTTGTTCGGCTCAGACGAAGCATCTGGCCACAACGTGAAATGGTGCTATCGCTGCTTACTGTGGATAGCCCATTCATTGACAAATCCACGGAAGAATACTTACGTGACACGACCGACCACTGCACGCAGCTGTCGGACGTCGTCGACATGTACCGGGAATCAACCAGCGGATTGATCAACACTTACATGTCTGCCGTAGCTCACCGAAGCAACGAAATCATGAAAGTCCTTACGCTTCTGACAAGCGTATTTGTGCCCCCCACTTTTCTAGCCGGTGTTTATGGTATGAACTTCACCAGCATGCCCGAACTATCCATGGAGGGCGCCTATCCCGCTGCTCTCACCGTAATGGGCATGATGATTGCTGGCACCCTGTTTTACTTTTATCGTCGTGGCTGGTTAAGTCGTGCCCCGATCGAACACAGCACCGAACAATCTGCAACTGCCGAGCGAAAACCACGCCGCCCCTCACGACGTGTGGTCGTACAGTCTTCTCACTCACACAACATTCGAAAAGTTGCCTGACCCAGATTGAATCGGAAACCAGCCTCAAAAGAACTCGGACTTCCGAGATCACGCCGCGCTTCTAAGTCGCGGGCCGCTTGGTGCAAGGGACCTCCCGCATCCCAAAAAAACAATGGATCGCCGACAAATCGCAAGCGATCCACCTGTTGCCCCGTGGACGTCAACACTAAAGCAATGCTAACCAAATCGATAGCAGGGGCAATTTCTAAAGACCTCCACCCGACGAACGCGTTAGACGACGAGCACCGTTCAAGCACCAGCACGATTCAAACACCAGCACCACCACGATGGTGATGCTAAGCAGCCGTGACGTTCGACGGTCAATGCGTGAGAGCCACCTTTCCCGCCACGAGCGAAAACACCAGCAACCCTAAACACTAAACCCTCACGCCACCCGCCGCAGGCGGTGCGCCCCACTAAGCACCGTTCTATCACCCACCGTCTCACTGGCTAGCGTATCATCTGTATCCTTCTTCAGCCGCACTTCCAAAGGTGAGCTCATATCGATGTGCACATCCCTTTGTGGGAATGCAATCACGATACCTGCTCTCCGAAAGTCTTCATCAATCGCTGCCCGCACGCTGCTGCGAACTTTTGCACCATCCATGATGCGTTTCATTTGAACCCAGAAATGAACTTCAAACGCAAGTGAACTGTCTCCAAAATCCTGAAACAATACAATCGGCTCCGGGTTGAGCAGCACATTATCCTGTTCACGTATCACCTGCTTCAGACGCTGGATCACCTCGGCAACGGGCGAACCATACGCCACTCCCACACTGACACTGGTCCTGATTCGCGTATCGGACAACGTCCAGTTGGTGACGTTATTTTCTAGAAACTTGCTGTTAGGAACAAGAATCTCGAGATTCGATCCAGTTCTCACCCGCGTGCTTCGTGCGCCAATATGCTCCACGTTCGCATCGATTCCCTCTACATTAACAAGGTCTCCCACCCGGATTGGACGCTCCACCAGTAAGATCAGACCACTGATAAAGTTATTGAGCAGATTTTGGCTACCAAAACCGAGTCCAATCGCGGCAGCACCGCCAAAGAAAGCAAAGAAAGTCAACGGCACGTTCACGATATCCAGCGAGACAAAGAACAATCCCACAATCATGGCATAAAGCATGACCGACCTGAGTACAGACGCTGCAGCATGGCTGACTCCGAACCGTGGAAGAACTTTATAAGCGATCACCGAGGCTAACGCTCTGCTGAGCAGGTAGCCAAACAACAGCAAAGCTAAACCGATCACAACTTTCTTGACTGTGATTGCCTTTCCTTCACTTTCGGTAATCTCGAACTCCCAGGCTGCGATTACCCATCCCCAGAACAATTCGGCATTGTCGGCGAAGGAATACGTCCCCTGCTCTACTCTCAAATCATCTAGAAACAAATCGCAGAGCCGACCACCTGAGGTGGCGAGCACCTGAATTCCACCGTAAAAATCAAGCACATTCTCAAGTTCTTCGATGCGTGACAATGTATCAGGATCCAGTTGCCCACCGGACAGGTTCACTGAAGCACCAGTTAAACTGCCGACTGTCCCACCTGCCCGCGTCAGCAGCGACAAAGCCTCTCGTCGCTGCTGTGTTCTCAACCTCAATTTCTCTTGAATCTGTGCGACCTGCAGGCTCAACTGCTCCCCATCTTCCAACCACTGCTCAATATCGCTGGCAGCCACGTCAAAATTCGAGAGTTCATACCTGCGACGCCAACACTCTTTGAACAAACTCGTGTTACTGAGCACGTCTCTAAGCAACTGAGACTCTTCTCGAACGATTTCATAATTCGATTCGCTGAAAAGGTTTCCGTTGTGCCTCCGCATCATGATTTCACGCATTTGCGTGTCGAGGGCAGACAACTGCACTCGCACCTGTTGCTCAAAGTTATCGATAATCTTCACACGCGCATCAAGTTCCTGCTTTGACAACTTGAATTGGCTCGAGGGGGCGCTGACCAATGCATCAAGCATTTCAACCTCTGACATCGCATCTTGTACCCGCGTCTGCAGCAAATTGATCCTCTCACGATGTAAATCAAGATTGGCATTCAATACCCGGCTTTCCAACTGCTGCACAGCGAGTTTTCGCTGCAGTGCATAATGCTGATCAGAAGGACTGTTGCTCAACGCTTCTAACGTTTTTCGTTTTTCCTGTTCCGTCTTAGCAAAGTCGTCCCTGATCCCATGAGCGATTCGCTGCTCGGAAACCACCTCCAGTTGCAATGATTTCAACGAACTGGCAACCGCAACCCTGCGGGCTCGCAACTCATCCACCTCAAGAAACGAATTCGGCGACAAGCGAGACGGCTTGCCACTGCGCGCGTTACTTGCCAAATCTGAATTGTGCCGCGAGAGATCCTCGTACGCCAATCGCCATTCCTCGACTATGATCTCAAGGCTACCCCACAGCTCAAGTTCCTTGGTCAACAGAGGACGCACGACCCTTTGGTTGGCTCGTGCAACCAGCATCTCATCACGCAGCCCCTTGATCTTGACACGACATTCCTCCTGAATTCCTGCAAAGTCTGGAACAGAACGCTGCGTCTCTGACGGGGTTTGCCCAGCAGGTGTAACCTGGGGCATCAAACTAGAATCCCCAGCAACTGCTAGGTCAGTCTGCTGAGCCAGCATTACCCAACAAAAAAGAAGACAAGCCCCTGCCCTCAGACACTTCAAAGCAGTGGTGTGCCTAACCAAAAACACAACCAATGTCCGTCGTCCCCCACCACCCAGATGACAATCAGGATCAAAGGACTGCCGTGAAACGCCCCTCGACGCTTTACTTACTGAATTCATGAACGCTTCCCTTCCCTGGAATGTCATACCGGTTTAACAGTGTTGCTGGCCGGTGGGGTATCGCGTTAGCAGCTATCGCCGGACGATCATCCGTGGGCTTCATGCCCATCCGTGAAACTTGAACTCCATTCCAACTGAATTCGTGAATCAGGGGAAGAGTAATTCTTGCTGCAATCCAACACACAGGAGCCAACCTTGAGAACAACAAACAACTCAGGATCAAGCTATGCATTCCACTGCTGGCGACCTTGCTGCTCCACACCAAAAACAAGCTAGCATCCCAGATGGGCGTTAAACTTGGAAATTTGGCGATCACGACCTCCGCAGCAAGCCACAGCATGAGCCATGCAACGCGAGTGCCCCGGATGAGTTCACAATGTAATTCACGACTTAAGGGTAATTCACGACTTAAGGTTCAAGCTTCGTAATTCACAGCCAGCCTATTCCCGCTCAGCTGCCCAGCACAATACGACCGGATTCAGGTTCAGTCTCAAGACCTCTTCGATCATGGAACAACGCGCAACAAACAAACCATGGATCCCCATCGTTGATCAGCGTGCATACAACGCGAAAAGGCCCGGTACCTCTCTCTCCCACTCCTATTGATGCTGCTCAAGTCTTCCCTGCCGCCCAATACCACGCACATCAAAGTGGGGGCGGGAGGCCGAATAGACTGTCGAATGCATCATGCAGGAACACATGCGCCACCGAGCTACGTACCTGGCAGAAGCTAAAACATCGCTTTGCGTTCCCTTCAGTTAGGAGAATAGTTGCAGCACAAACAAAGCATGCTCTCGTTTCAGAACTAAAAACTGCGGCGTTAGAGACGCCAATTTGCGGACAACGGCTGTCATCACGAGAATTACGTGGCCGTCTTAATCGGAACAACCGGTATGTCCCCTATATTTTGCTGTCATGATCGTTCTTTCACTGACAAACGTCAGTTCCGAGCCTAGAGACGGACAAGATCGGCCGATTCAATCTTCTACCGGCGGGGGGCGACCAATGTGGGAGGCCCGCGCTCGACTGAGCGGGTCGTAGCAAGATCGGTTGTGGTGTGGGATTGCAACTGATTCGGCAACGACTTTTTCTCGCGGGTTGATGAATAAACGGCGGGGAAGCGCGGGCGTGTTTCCCCGCCGTTTTTCAATCGCAGAGAATGGACCGGTTCAATTGCGTCCCCGGCTATCGCATGATGTTTGGCTACGGCTAAAATGGGGGGCGACGCGGTACTGCAAGGAGATTGCTGCCCACCAACACTCCGGCATTTTGCGTGCCAATGACTCAGGCATCCGCATGCCCTGAATTGCCTTGGACCTCTTGCCTGCATTCATTCGCATGCCTTGATTGCTACGTGACAACTCCATCTTGAATATCCGTCCATTCCGAAACGCCGATTTACCTGACTTGGTCCGGATTTGGTCAGAACACTGGTCGACCGCTGGACCACCACCCTATGTAAATCAGGCGAAATTCGAGCAGGCAGTGCTTGCTCGCAAGTTCTTTGACCCCGAAACACTGTTAGTGGCAGAGGCAGAAGGATCAATCAAGGGTTGGTGCCATTTTGCTCCACCCCATTGCGACCCGTCACATCAAGACGGCAATGTTACGATCGTACATGCGTTGTGCCTAGCGAGCAGCAGCAGCGACGCAGTGGCTCTGCGACTACTCACTGCGATTGAAACTGCGCCTCAAACAACATCCCAAATTCGCATCGGACTGGTTCGCGATGACCAGCGTGGCTATGCCGGCCTAGAACCGATTGGCTTTGGCATTGGGATCCCTCTATCGGACTACCGCAGCAACTCGTTTCTCCAACAAGGAGGATACATTCCCGGGAAGACACATGTTCGGATGATAGCGAGCGTGTCTCAATACCGCCCGCCAGTCAACCGATCGGCGTTGCAATTCAGGCGGAGTACCTCAGTCATCTGTAAACCAAGGTTACCGAAGGAACCCCGACTCGCCGCCAGCCTCGCCCACTTGGACATTGAAACAGCGGCCCTCGAAGAACGCGGGGGACCGCCTCTTGCCTCTGTTTCGATTTGGTTCAGCGATCCTGAAGCCGAGGTGATGTCGCCCTCGATTGCCATTTTAGACCTGTGCAGCCAGCATGGTCAGGGCATCTTGCAACCTGCCGAATCCTACCTGATCGGTGCTTTGATTCATTCACTGAACCAACGGAATATTCAAACCGTAGAAACGGCAGTCGACAGCAACCAAACGGCACTCATCGAGCAGCTTCAAACTTTGCAATTCAAGGTGGTGGATGAGGGTAGCTGTTGGGAAAAGTCAGTCCACGCATAGTCGCGGGGCCTTCCCGCGTTTGTACGTTTAACCGACGAATCGCGTCCCCCGTCCGGCTTGCAGACCCCGCCAGAGACCCTGTGAGCCCGCATTACCCGCCGTGGGATTAACGCGTCATGTAACAGCTGGATGACTGGCCGATGCCTGATCAGAGATGACACCTCAGGGATGGCCACGCAACAACCTCAATTCGCCGGCGTTGTCAATTTACATCCCCAACCACTGGTCGCCACCACTGGTCGCTCAACCGCTCTGATACTGTTTCCACTGACCAAAAGACGTCGCCAACCTGCTAAACTATCGACGAACCCAACCTTGTGTAAACGCCCTTTTCAGGATGACTCACGTGACCCGTTGCCCATTCACAGCGCTGTCCATTGCAGTCGCACTCACTTTTTATTCTCACTCAACCTCTGGCCAGGCTCCGGGAGCTGCAAAAAAGATGGAACTTGACTCCCCGCTGCTTCAACCATGGACAGGTCCCCACGGTGGCGTCCCACCTTGGAACCTCGTGCGTTCAGAGGAATTCGTGTCGGCTTTTGACGCTGCGATTGATGAATCCAATGCCGACATCAAGGCAATCACGGACAACGCGGAGAAACCCACTTTTGAAAACACCATCATCGCGATGGAGCGAGCGGGCCGCACCTTGAGCAGATTGGAGGCGATATTCTTCGTTTACGCCTCCAATTTAAACATCGGTCCGATTCCGGACATTGAAAAGGTAATCGTGCCAAAACTTTCTGAGCACGAAGACAGCATCTACCAAAACAAAGAGCTGTTCGCCCGGATTTCGTCTGTCTACGAAAACCCGGCGATGACTGATGGCACCTTCGATCTCGCACAACGTCGGTTGGTCGACGACACCTATAAAACGTTCCTCAGGAAAGGTGCCAAGCTGAAGCGCAGCGACAAAGCAAAACTTTCTCAGATGAACACGCGACTCGCGCGTCTATTTACCGATTTCAGCCAGAATGTTTTGGCTGACGAAAAAGGCTATGTGACTTGGATCAAAGACAAATCCGAGCTCGGAGGCTTGCCAGAAAGTGTGATTGCTGCCATGGCAAACGCCGCAAAGGACAGAGGCAACCAAGGCGGCGACTGGGCCATCACCAACACGCGTTCGTCCATGGATCCGTTCCTGACTTATTCCAGCAATCGCCCCCTTCGCGAAACAGTGTGGCGGAATTACTACAGTCGCGGCGACAACGGCGACAAATACGACAACAATAAGATCATTGCCGAAATCCTGAAGATACGAGCCGCGCGAGCGAAGCTTCTAGGCTACGCAACACATGCTCACTGGCGGATGGAGCCCACCATGGCCAAGAAGCCCGAAGCAGCCATGGACTTGATGATGAAAGTCTGGCCCAAAGCACTTGCAAGGGTGCGCGAAGAAGTAGCCGACATGCAGAAGATCGCCGACGAAGAAGGAGCAAAAATCAAGATCGAGCCTTGGGACTATCGCTACTACGCTGAGAAGGTTCGAAAGGCGAAATATGATCTCGACTTCAACGAAGTCAAGCCTTACCTGCAACTTGACAAACTGCGTGAAGCAATGATGTGGGCGGCAACTCAACTTTACGGTCTGCACTTCAAACAACTCAGCGGCATCCCCGTTTTTCATCCAGACGTTACTGTCTGGGAAGTTACCGATGCCGATGGCAAGCATGTTGGACTTTGGTACCTCGATCCCTACGCCCGCGAAGGTAAACGCAGTGGAGCGTGGATGACGGACTACCGGGCGCAGGAAAACATGGGCACCCCGATCACCACGATCGTTTCCAACAACTCAAACTTTATTAAAGGTGCTGACGGCGAAGCTGTTCTCATTTCGTGGGAC
>DOPG01000073.1 GCA_003513555.1 Rhodopirellula sp.
AGTTTCCAGTTGACGACCCATTGCATAGGTCAGCATCTTGGAGACAAGGCATTGGACAATCTGGATGCGACGACGTTTTAGCATCTGCTTGAATTCGACAATGTCAGCAATCGATTCGCCATTTGATAAAATGGTGGACGTGTCGATTGGGGATCGTGATCGCTTGTAGTTATCTCGCCAGCGTCCCACGACGTCGAAGTTTTCAAACGGGAATCCCATCGGATCAATTTTTGCGTGACAACTGTTGCAGGCCTCGTGTTTTCGGTGCAGTTCAAGTTGTTGACGAATTGTTTTAGCTTCCCGTGTGTCGGTGGGTAATGGTTCAACATCCGGCGGCGGTGGGCTCGGAGGTCTACCAAGTACATTTTCCAGTAGCCATGCTCCGCGGATCACGGGCGAAGTGTCAACTCCATTGGCTGTGGCTGTCATCACGCCAGGCATTGTGAAAATACCACCTCTTCGTGGATCATCGAGAACGACCTTGCGTAGTTGGTCGCCCCGCACGCCCTCTTGTTTGTAAATCCATTTGGCAAGAGTACTGTTCATGTAAGTGTGGTCGGAGTCGATGAATTGTTCGATTCGACCATTGGTTGCAAGCACGTTTTCGAAAAAGGTAACGACCTGTTGCATTAACATCGGTTCGACTTTCAGGTTTTTGTAAAACTGATAGTCACCACCAGAGGGTGGCATTTTTCCCAGTCGGTCCATCCGAAGCCAAGTCGAGGTGAAGTGTTGCCGGAAAGCGGCCGCCTTGGGATCTTGAAGCATTCGCTCAACTTGGCGTGTAAGCTCGGCAGGGTTGCTTAACTTGCCCGCGGCTGCCAGGTCAAACAAGGTTGCATCGGGCATCGATGCCCAGAGGAAATAGCTCAAACGACTGGCAAGTTGGTAGTCACTCAGTGGTCCAGGTGTCTCTTGCATGTACAAGAACTGAGGCGAGCAGAGGATTGCCGCATAGCCATCCTGCATCGCTCGGATCAAGCTCGGTACACTGTCTTGTTTTTTCGGGGCTCGCTTGGCGTGCAGGCTTTCCACCGATAAACGCTGATGGCCAAACCCTGGACCGCTCCAGCCAGCTCGGAAACTGTTGGGTTGACCATAGGCGAGATATTCAACACGAACGGTGTGCTCTCCACTTGCCAAGGGTACCTTCTGCTTTCGATGAGCTGCCCCATGGAGTCCATCATGTTCCAAGATCGTTTTTCCGTCGATGATGATGCGTGCTCCGTCATCCGACGCCATCTCGATCTGGTATTCGCCCTTCGTTTTCGTGGTGAGTTTTCCATGGAAAACAATGGCGAAATATTCTTTCTTATCGGCAACTTTGATGTCCAGGAATCCCTGCTTCAGGTTGCCAGTGCGAAATGGCTGCAGCGGCTCGAAATCGGGTAGGTTGCTCCATTTCCCTTCATAGGCCTGATACTTCAGATCAGAGATGCCGCTGGGCATTTGAACCATGGCATCTGTGTTTTTCTTCAGCACCATTTGTACATACGGTTCAACCTCTTTGGGGTCGACCTCGCGGCGAAAAGCTCGCCTGGCAAAACGGATCAGCAACTGACGGATTTCATCTGGGGTTCCCGAACCTGTGCCATATAATTCACGGTGACTCTTGGGGGGCCATGCTTTGATCACGGGAGTCAGGGTTAGGCGATGAATCCGCAAGTGTGGACCCTGATAGCCTTGCTTGAAAAGCACACGAGCCATTTCCCGGGGCCATTCATCATGCCCTGTTTTGTCAGTTTTTTTGTCTGGCCGGGCCCGGTAGCTCTCCGGGAAATACGTTTCAACGATTTTTTCAGGCCGGAAGTTGCGGTCATGTTGGCCATTTTCCCAACCTAGCCATGGAACCCAGCCTTGATCCATCCAGATTGAGGTGGTGAAGCTGTGGCGTTTGCCATCTGCGGGTACGGTCCATAGCGTCAGGGGTGTCGATGTGGGGCCTTCGATGCCGCGATTGCCCGTGTCCGCAATGTTCAGGCACAGCTGGAACGGTGCGTCATGGTCAAGCGTAACCATGTCTTGCCATGGATGTTGGGGATTATGCGCCGATACCTCGACGGTGATCAGATATTCTGCGGAGTATCTGACGCCCTGTCTTAGCTCGGAGGGTGCAAGCCGACCGTAGCGCTCATAGCCCTGCGCGATCATATCAAAGTCGGGATTGAATTCCCGCGACACCGTTTCAATCAGGTGTTCGCCGTTTCTTCTACCCTTGACCAGGTGTCCTGAGAACTCGAGCGGTGACGTGTCAGGTTTTGGTTCCAAGTGAGTTGCCTGGCTGAGAGTTTCCTCGGCAGCTCCGAGCGTCAGCTTTAAGAGGAAATCTGACATGACAAGCCGGTTGCCAAGATTGAAAAAACCGTCCTCTTCTTCATCCTCAGGAAAAAAACGCAGAGGATCGGTGCCGGTACGTTCAACGCTGCCGTTTCCATTGTTGTCGGTCAGTTTTGAGCCCGTGGCACCAGGGCGGTAGTCTGCTCCTCGCAGGTAAAGCAGATCACGAAAGGTGTTTCTCAACTCGTGTCGATTTAATCGCCGCAGCACAGTGTGACCGCCGGTGCTTTGTGCGATTTCATAGGCTCTTGTCAAAGCTGCGGTCAGCATGTCGATCGCTTTTTCCACTTCTTCTTTAGTCGGCTGCGGCTCTTCTGCAGGCGGCATTTCGCCCAAATTTAGTTGGTCCAGCACGTTTTGCCAGATCTCAAGAGTCGTGACGCTGCTTAGATTGACTTCTAGGTTATCAAGCCTGATGTCACCTTCTGGGTTGTTCTTGCCATGGCATGAGTGGCAGTGTTGTTTCAGAAACGGCGTCACTTGGGTCAGGGTTGCGTCTGCCAAAACTGCTGGCTTAGGGAGCAAGCAAACAAGCAGGACTAGCCAACAACAGAGCGGGGGTCGGTAGCCTTGTTCGTTAAGAGAGGGTCGTTGGATAGAAGCAGTGCTGGAGGGTAATAGCATGATGCTGTTTCAAGACACCGAGTACGAATGAATGCCACGCAGCGAGCACTGGGGCGTCGTGGTCAGTGCTGTGAATAGTGAGCGTGAGGGTGAGGATTAGCGTTACGTAACCTCGAGGCCACGTAAGCTTCCGGTACTGGAACCAAATTGTTCAAGTTCGAGTCCGCTATTTTGCAGAATGGAAAGCAGCAAGTTGGCAGCGGGAACTCGTTCGTGATCAGCCTCAGGGTAAACCTTGTGCTCTCCATGCTTAAAGCCACCGCCGGCCAGCACTAGTGGCAAGTTGGTGGTTGAGTGTGTTCCTGATGCCATGCCGCAGCCAAACAGAATCGCAGTGTGATCAAACAACGTGCCTCCGTTGATCCGGTCTTCTTGTGCCTTCAACAAGTCAATCAAGTAAGACATCATCGAGATTTGAAATCCTTCGATTTTTTTCAGTGCGGCTACTTGTTCCTCATTCTCTCCGTGGTGAGAGAAACCGTGGTAGCCACCATTCAGGCCAAAGTCTCCATTGACAAAACCGCTTGTCATGGTGATGGCTCTGGTCGAGTCGGTTTGCAGTGCCAAGGCGATGATCTCAATCATTGCTTTGAGTTGTTCCTCAGTCCCGTTTCCGGGATTGGGCTCTTTGACATCTGTTTTCGGTTTGGCGCGTTGCAACCATGGTTGTTGTTGCGTGATCTTTTGTTCGAGAGTACGCACTGAATCAAAGTATTCAGCCAGCTTTCTGCGATCGGTTTGGCTGAGTTGGCCATTCATCGCTTTCGCCTGCTCCCTGACAACATCAAGAATGCTTGAGTGCCGTTCAAATTGTTTTTTCTGAGTAATCTTTGCTTCTGCCGAATCCTCGTAAAACATTTTTCGATAGGCAGCGCGAAGGTCGATTGAAGGGACTTGTACACCTGTTCTGGTGAAACTCAGTAGATTTCGCTCGCGGCACCCAAGTGTTAGCGATGGAAAACGAGTTGCAGCACCGTGGTGCTCAGCAAGCTTTTGATCCAAGCTGATGTTGCCTTCGGAGTAATTATGAGCAAGGACGGGACGAACTCCGCTCAGTAAAACCGGCACGCCTTGGTGCCCGCCTGTGAAGCCATGGTCCAGATTGGAGAAGGCCGTGAAGTCCTTGCGGTGCTTGGATAATGACGTCAGTGTTTCAGGCAAGTCATAGTTGCTTCCCGGTTGGTCTGCTTTGGGAAAGAAGGATTTTTGGTAGACCCCGTAGTTGTTCGAAAGGCAGACAAAGCGTTTGACCTTTCCTGCGTCACTTGAGGTCGGTGCGTGACTGGTTTCTGCACCTGCCGTTCTGGGAATGGCCTCAAGCATCGGTAATGCGATGAGAACACCACCTTTGCGTAAGAATCTGCGACGCTCAAGTGAAGGTTTCATTGAAGCTCAGTTGTTGGAGCGGGACAATCAAATCCAAGGCCAGTCTTCGTGAGCACTGTCCTGAAGCTTCGCATTATAGCACAGCATTTTAGCAGGATCTAAGGCATTCTCTCTGCTCGTGTCTTGGTCTTGCAATCTTCGTTTTTTGCTTGTGCCATGGTCTGCCGCGGATTGGCAGAGGAGCTGACTCGTCGTCATCGGCGGTCAGCCAAACAGTGCGTCGATGGTCTTGCCGCACGTGATTGCATGCGGACGGCCTTCGCGATCTGGCAGAACACTGCCGATTGGGATCCCCAGGGCATCTACGATGGTTGTCCCGAAATCTAGGGGCGTGACAGGGTCTGAATCTGGATAGGCCCCGTGGGCATCGCTGGTCCCATAGGTCATTCCACCTCGGATTCCACCGCCAGCGAGAAGTCCAGAGTAACAGAATGGCCAGTGCTCTCTGCCGGAATTCTTGACGTTGATTTGAGGTTTTCTTCCGAACTCACCAACCCAGACAATTAGCGTTTCTTCCAGCATGCCGCGCTCATCCAGATCCGATAGTAGCGTACTCAATGCCATGTCTGCTGGTGGAATTAAATCGTCCTTCAAACGATTGAAGTTGTTGCCATGTGTGTCCCAGAAGTTCTTGCCGTCGTTGTGCCATGTCACGGTGACCAGTGGTACACCATGCTCTACCAGGCGTCGTGCCATCAGGACTGATTGGCCGTGAGTGTTGCGACCATATCGGTCACGAAGGGAATCAGGTTCTTTCGATAAGTCAAATGCACTGCGCACTCGGGGTGACGTCAGTAGGTCCATCGCGCGTGATCGGTGTGCCAATGAGTCTGCCATAGGGCGTGGAATGGGGCCATCGTGATTAAAATGGGGCTGTTGCTGGTTCAAGTGCTGTAGGAGTTCAAAGCGTTCTTCAAGACGAGCTAACGTAATTTCAGGTTGCAAGCTGAGGCTTGATGGCTTCCAGCTTTCCGCATTCGGGTCACCGGTCAACAGTAACCCGTCATGCGAGTTTCCCAGCCAACCACCATGTTGTCCTGGCGCTTCACCACCGGGAGCTGCAGGGTGAAATGCTTTCCATGGTAAGGTTACGAACGATGGGAGGCCATTTGTGCTGGGTCGAACCTTAGAGACCAGTGATCCGATGTGTGGCGAATCGCGGTCGCTTGGCGGGGTCGCATCGCTGTTTAGCACAGGAGCAGGTTGCCCCGTGACCGTTGCGTGACCGCTGGAAAGATGGGCTGGGTCGCTGTGGTTCAATGACCTGACGATGGCAAGCTTATCGATATGCTTACTCAGCTGAGTGAAGTGTTCGCAAATTTGAATTCCTGGCACATTCGTTGATACAGGCTTGAACGAACCTCGGATTTCATCCGGGGCATTAGGCTTCAAGTCGAATGTGTCTAGTTGGCTTGGTCCGCCCCACATGAACATGAAAATGCAAGATTTGGCAGCTTTGCGTCCGTTGGCCGTTGTGAGTGTGGGCTGGCTGGCCTCACCAGCACTCGTCGCGGCACTCCATAAATCAGTCAGCCCCAAGCCCAGTCCACCAAGGAACCCAGCTTGAAGCAAAGCACGGCGACCGCGTCGATTTAACGATGTAAATTCATCGCAGCTCTGGAAACATCGATCAAGACGTGCGGTGGGGTTTGCCATGGGAAAAAATTTTTAGGCAGTCGGGAGGTGCATTGCTCACATGCAAGGAGGTGAAATGCAGTGTTTGAATGCGCGGAGGTGATTCACGGAAGGACATTAGTTTATATGCGATGGTGGGTCATGTTTCTATCAAAAAGAGGCATTGAAATCATGCATCTTTTTGCGTTTGGTCCTCGTTTGTAACGAATACCCAAAGCTTTTGGTGGTGAACTTATTGACGCTCCGCTGCTGTACGCGAAATTTGCGTCGGTGAATGATGTTGTATACTGACGGCTCAGTGAAAAGTCATACCGCCGGCGATCGGTACATCAATGGATTGGCCTGTAACCGCATCGTCCCCGCCTACAATATTGCATTTGTCCATGAATGATGGTTTTCCCTGCCAGGTCAAGCTGTGCTTAACGTCCCGAGCCGTTGTCGTTTTTTCCTGGATCATTTTTTGCTGTTTCGTATCACAGTTGCCTGTTGTCGCTGACGAGCATCAAACGAATCAAAAAGAAAAGGCATCTGTTTCTGCTGATCACGCAAAGAATTCCAAACGAGGGCTTCTTCTATTCAAGCAAAAAGTCCGGTCGTTGCTGATGACACATTGTTTAAAATGCCACGGAGGCGAATCAGTGAAAGCTGATTTTGATTTGTCCACTAGGGCTTCACTCATGGCAAGTGGTTACGTCGACGATACTGCGGAGGATAGCCATTTGTTCAAAGTCATTTGTCACACTGCTGAACCCGTCATGCCGCTGAAAGCAGATAAACTGCCTGATGATGCGATTGACGCGATTAGAAAATGGCTCGACTTGGGAGCACCGTATGACAAGCCTTTGATTGAAGGGGGCAAGGTTCAAGGCCCCATGGTCGTCACTGACTCGCATCGTCAATTTTGGTCGTTCTTGCCGCTGAGGAATGTTACTGTTCCTGAGGTGAGTGATGACGAATGGTGTCGAACACCGATTGATCGTTTCATCCTGGCAAGGCAGGAAGCCAAAGGCTTATATCCCAATCCGGATGTCGACCCAAGAACGTTGATGCGGCGCGGCGCATTCGATTTGTTGGGCTTGCCGGCCACGTCTGAGCAAGTCGATGCGTTTGTGGCCAACCCGGACGATGCCAACTGGTCTCACCAGGTGCAAGGTTTACTTGACTCACCACATTATGGAGAGAGGTGGGCGAGGCACTGGATGGATGTCGCTCGATTTGCCGAGTCTCATGGTTATGAGCAGGATTACGACCGTCCCCACGCCTATCATTATCGTGACTTTCTGATTCGTGCTTTCAACGAGGATCTGCCCTTCAACCGCTTTTTGAAATGGCAGCTGGCAGGCGATGAATTGGATCCGGAAAATCCGCAGGCGATGATGGCCACCGGATTTCTGGGGGCTGGGGTGTTTCCAACACAACTCACCGAAGCCGAGTTTGAATCGGCAAGGTATGACGAGTTGGACGATATGGTGACGACCACTGGCGTTGCTTTTCTTGGTTTGTCGGTGGGTTGCGCGCGGTGTCATGATCACAAGTTCGATCCGATTCCGTCACGTGATTATTACCGGATGGCCGCAACCTTCACGACAGCGATTCGCAGTGAAGTTGATTTGGATCTGGAACCCGAGATTAATGAGCAGCGTCGTTTGGAGCATATGCGACGGCTTGCTGACCTAGAAAACGAATTGCGTGAATATGAACAGGACGCTTTGGCGGTCTTGTTTGATAAGTGGTTAGAGGACTATGAAGACAGACAGGATGTTGCGCCGTGGCAAACACTGGACGTTTTAGAAGTCAAATCAACAGGTGGGTCTAAATTTGAGCCACAGAGCGATGGTTCCTGGTTGGCAGTGGGAAAGGCTCCCGCAAAAGATGAACTGCTGATTGTCGCAGAATCCAGCTTGCAGAGTGCTTCTCGGTTGCGGATTGAAGCTCTCACACATCGTTCGTTGCCCCGCAACGGACCAGGCCGTGCGGACAACGGTAATTTTGCCCTGGGTGATGTCAAAGTTGCCGTCGTGATGAGCGAAGGTGTTGAAGAAATCGAATTGAAGAAAGCCGTTGCGACGCATCAGCAGGATACCGGTAGTCTCTCGGTAATGGCATCAATCGATCAGGACCCCATTTCAGGCTGGGCCGTGGATAAGGGCGGTATTGGAAAAGATCAGGCCGCCGTATTTGAATTTGCAAAGGCAGTTGAGTTCCAGGGAAAGGCACGATGGTCGATCCGTTTGTTATTCAACCATCCCAATCAACGCCACGCCATGGGCCGGATCCGGGTTTCTCTATCCGGTCGATTGGATGCGCCTGTTGAAATTGGGACCAACGATGTCAGTTCGCAGTTAAGAATGGCCCTTGCGGAGGCAAAGGAAAAGCGTGATCCGAGCTCCAAAGCTTGGAAAACTGCGTTCCAGTGGTACGCGACAACCGTGCCCGCGTGGCAGGTAAAGAAGAAACTACTCGACGATCTTCGGAATAAAGGATCCGGTGCCAAATTGACTAAAGTGATGGTTACCAGTGAAGGTTTGCCTCACATGAAACACCATGCCGATGGCCGTGGGTTTCCCCACTTCTATCCGCAAACCCATCTGCTTGCCCGGGGGGACGTTCAGCAGAAGCAGGAAGTCGTGACTGCGGGCTTCTTGCAAGCTTTGACGCCGCAGAATGTAGAAGAAGCCGAATGGATTTCCCTGCAGGTACCTGAGGGGTCGCGAACAAGCTTTCGGCGAGCAACGCTAGCGAATTGGATGACTGACTCTGAGTTGGGTGCGGGCGCGTTGGTTGCTCGCGTGATTGTGAATCGCGTTTGGCAACATCACTTTGGGCGCGGGATCGTTGCGACACCAAATGACTTTGGAGTCTCAGGAGATGCGCCATCCCACCCTGATCTGTTGGAATGGCTTGCAAATGATTTTGTCAGTCACGGTTGGCAACTCAAACGATTACATCACTTGATAATGACCAGCAGTGTCTATCGGCAGTCCGTCGTACTTGATGAAAAACGAGCGACGTTGGATCGTGAGAACCAATTGCTCTGGCGGTGGCATCCCAGGCGGTTGGAGGCTGAGGCGATTCGTGACGCACTGCTGGCTGTTTCTGGACAACTTGATAATCGCATGTATGGTCCAGGAACACTGAACCAGAATATGAAGCGTCGTAGCGTTTACTTTTTCATTAAACGCAGCAAGCTGATTCCGATGATGATGCTATTTGACTGGCCGGAGCATTTGGTCAGTATCGGGCAACGTTCCAGGACGACCATCGCGCCACAGGCGCTTATGTTTTTGAACAGCCCCCAAGGACGGACGTATTCGGAAGCATTTGCCTCGCGATTGACAGCTGAATCCGTTACTCAGGCAGTCACCTTTGCTTATCGTGAAGCCTATGCTCGCCAGCCCACTTCTGATGAAGTCCGGAATTGCGTTGCCTTTGTAGAACAGCAAGAAATGGTTTACCTGCAACAGAAAGTCAAAGATCCTCGGCGAGCCGCGTTGACGGATCTTTGTCAGGCCTTGATGAGTGCCAGTGAGTTCATT
>DOPG01000107.1:0-135 GCA_003513555.1 Rhodopirellula sp.
TCCATGGCGTGTGTGGAATGCAATGCAAGTTTCGAAGAAATCGAGCCTCGCACGTTTAGTTTCAACAGTCCGTACGGTGCGTGCGATGATTGCGATGGTTTAGGACTTGTCGGTGAAGATGACGAAACATGTCCG
>DOPG01000107.1:449-705 GCA_003513555.1 Rhodopirellula sp.
ATGAGTCACTGTTGTGGTTTAGGAAAGTAGAGGAGAGGCTCACAGACCTGCAGAAAGCAGTCGCGTCCCCAATTACTCGTGAGGTGATTCGCAGGCTCGAGTTCCTGATTCGAGTCGGTGTGCCGTACCTGACGCTGGATCGGCAGGCGGATACCCTCAGTGGAGGGGAATTGCAAAGAGTTCGTTTGGCAACCAGCATTGGCAGCGGTTTGGTCGGCGTTTGTTATGTGCTGGACGAACCATCGATTGGTTTGCA
>DOPG01000107.1:914-6335 GCA_003513555.1 Rhodopirellula sp.
GACGAACCATCGATTGGTTTGCATCCCGCTGATCATGATCGGCTACTCGATTGCCTGCGCGAGCTGCAAACGCAGGGGAACACTGTGGTTGTCGTCGAGCATGACGAAGCGACCATGCGTGCCGCTGACTTCCTTGTGGACATTGGTCCTCAGGCAGGGAGGCATGGTGGGCGGATTATTAGTCAGGGTACGCCAGATCAAGTGATGGGGGATCGGAAGAGCCTGACAGGAAAATATCTCAAGGGAACGCTCAGGGTTACCGAACCTAGACCCCGACGAGAATCAAAACGCGCCAACATGATGGTGATCAAGGGTGTGACCACTCACAATCTGAAAGGCGTCACTGCCAGGTTTCCGCTTGGTTGTTTGATTGGGGTGAGTGGTGTTTCTGGTAGTGGGAAAAGTTCCCTCATCAATGATACGCTTTATCCCGCGTTGGCTAGGAAGCTGGGGCTCGCAGGGAATCGGCCGGGCCCGTTTCGTGGACTGACGGGCGGAAGTCAAATCGATAAATTGATTCCCATTGACCAAACACCTATTGGCCGAAGCGCCCGCAGTTGCCCTGCGACCTATTCGGGAGCATTGGATGAAATTCGCAAGTTGTTCGCTGCAACCAAGGAGTCAAAGACGCGCGGCTTTACAGCAAGTCGATTCAGCTTCAACTCGGCAGCGGGACGATGCGAACTGTGCAAAGGTCACGGAGTTGAAAAAATTGAGATGAATTTTCTCAGCGATCTTCACGTACCTTGCACACGGTGTGGTGGAAAGCGTTTTAATCGGCAAACTCTGCAAGTGCGGTTTAAAGATGCGACTGTGGCTGACGTGCTCGCAATGTCGATTGATCAGGCAGCCGAATTTTTCCAAAACGTGAGTAAGCTATCGCGGCTGCTCGGCTCGCTCCAGGAGGTGGGGCTTGGATATCTGCATCTCGGCCAGGCCAGCACCACGTTAAGTGGAGGTGAAGCGCAGCGGATCAAGCTGGGGACGGAATTGGCAAGGACTTCGACGGGCAAGACGTTGTATCTGCTGGATGAGCCAACGACAGGTTTGCACTTTGCCGATGTGCAGAGACTGTGCAATGTGTTGCAACGTTTGGTTGATGCCGGTAATACGGTGATCGTCATCGAGCACAATTTCGACCTGCTGGCGGCTTGCGACTGGATGATTGACTTGGGACCGACGGGTGGCAAAGGGGGTGGCGAAATCCTTGCGGAGGGGACACCCGAGCAGGTTGCCTGTGTTTCTGAAAACGCGACTGGTCGTTATTTGAAGTCGGCGTTAACGGGTTAGTTACCAGTTCAATGATCTTGGTCTTTGAAGCGGATAAGAAGAGTTGCAATAGGAATGGAACCAATTGTGGGTCGGTTCTCGCTATTCACTCGTCCGTCATCAGGTCTTAGTTTGGACTTTCTTTCAGTTACTGGATAAGGTGGGTTCTCGATTCCGCGTGAGGCTGTGAGATGGGAAGACATGTGTGCGATTTTTTGCAGGGTCATCGATTTTAGTTGCCTCGTCCGTTAACTTGGCGACTTGCCTCATTTGCTCGAATCATGGTTTTCCAACGTGCTTGAACGATTAGATCGTATTGTCCGACCCATTGCTGTCCCGAACTTGACGATGTTTATCATCGGGGGTCAGTTACTGATGTTTTTGGCATCGCTGAATGATCCCAGTTTGCTTGGCGATCGTGAGACGCCCGGGCGAGCCTTGTTGGTTTGGGACCTGGTGCTGACTGGCGAAGTTTGGCGATTGTTGACCTTCTTTTTCGTTCCTTTCACGCGTGATCCAATCTTCCTGTTGTTTGCCTATTTGATCTTTTACATGATGGGAAATGCTTTGGAGGCCTATTGGGGGGTGGTTAGGTACAACGTCTTTCTTTGGCTTGGGGCGGTCTTAACGATCGCAGCCGCGGGGGTCGTTCGTAATCAACCATTTGACGCCAGCTTCCTTCAGGGGACTGTGTTTCTCGCTTTTGCTACCATGAACCCGGACTTCGAGTTGCGGCTTTTCTTTGTACTTCCGGTCAAGGTCAAGTGGCTCGCAATGATTCAGGTGGCGGGGTATCTGATGGCAATGTTAGGTGGTGCTTGGTCGGTGACATTAATGGTTTTAGCTTCGATTGGTAATTATCTGATTTTCTTCGGGCCGGGGTTGCTGGGACGGGTACGTAACACGGCGAGGAGAGCGAAGTGGGAACGACAGCAATTAGACATGTCCGCATTGCCCAGGCATACCTGTACGACTTGTGGTGTCGATAGCAATGTTGATCCCAAAATGGACTTCAGATATTGCTCGAAATGCGAGGGTGAGCACGCGTACTGCACTGCTCATCTCAAGGACCACCAGTGTATTTCTACGCAGTGATGGACTGCTGCTGGTGAGTGCGGTCGAGATTCTGCAACAGATCGTCAGTCATGATGCGGACGGTTTTCATTTTTCTGAAGGGTTAGCAGGCAGGGACCCGAGTGAATCAAGCCGACGCTCGTGCGGAAGCTTTGTAGCCAAGGGCTGGCTTAGCTTGGTGGATTTCGTTGCGAGTGTTGCCGGACCGCTGATGCAGCTTCTAGCAAAGCCGTGGGTAAGGCTTCGCATTCGAGTTGGAATACACGCGATGCTAGAGAGTCGGCGGTGTCGTCGTTGGCAACAAGACAGCAGCGTTGCAGGATGATCGGTCCATTATCGTAGTCATTGTCAACGTAATGAACGGTGCAACCACTGAATTGCACACCGCGGTCCAGAGCAGCTTGGTGGACCCGGTGACCGTACATTCCCTCGCCGCCGAAACTGGGTAGCAGTGACGGGTGGATATTGATGACGCGTCCGGCGTAGTCCGGGGGGATGCGCACGTGCTTGAGAAATCCAGCCATCACGACGAGTTCGATTCCTTTTGTTCGGCAGGGGCCGAACATTGCTTCGGTATAGGCATCTGGGTCGGGGTAAGCTGATTTGAGAACCACGCTTGTTTCGATGCCCGCATCGGATGCAACCTTGACACCACGGACCTTACTGCTGCTGCTTAGGGCGAGTTGCAGTGCGACACCCGGCAGCATTCCTTGTTGCTGATGGTCGATCAGATTCTGTAGCGAACGCCCGCCCCCACTCAAAAAAATAGCAATGGGCACTGTGGTATTCGTTGCGGTCATTCTTGTACCTTTTTTACGTATACCTCGCCCGCGTCAGTAGACACTGCATCAACGCCATCCATCTGTGAGGTGGCGAGGAGGGTTGCGAGCGTTTCCTGGCAGATCATCTCGCGGTGTTCTTCGATCGCCGCATTCACCATCTCGTCCACTGGAACCACGCTCACTGCGATCCGATCCTCGTAATCGCATTCAATTTCTTTGCGTTGGTTTTGGATACTGCGAATGATGTCTTTCGCGACACCCTCACGTCGTAGGTCGTCTGTCACTTCGGTGTTGAGGACGACAACACAACTTGGACCCTGAGCTGCAGCCCAGCCGTCTCGTGCTCTCAAACGCACCTCGATGTCTTCACTATCAAGGGTCAGTGGGCCATCAGGCAGTTCGATGGTTACAGTTCCGGTTTCCTGCAGAGCACTGAGCAACGCGTTGCCATCGGCAGCCTGTAAGGCCTTTTTCACTGCGGGTACCTGCTTGCCCACCTTGGGGCCCAAGCGTTTGAAATTGGGGACTACCGTGTATTGCACGTATTGATCACCGTCAGTTGTGTACTCGACAGCTTTTACGTTCAATTCCTCCCGGATCAGGGCATTGTGGTTTTTTAACCATGCAATGCGAGCGTCGTCCGTGAGTACTACTTCCACTCGATTCAGCGGAAGTCTCACCTTGAGTTTCGCTTCAGCCCGCGCTGCGCGACCAAGCGATGCGATTTCTCGCAGAAGTGTCATCGATTCAGACAATTCCTCATCAATGTTGTGCTGCCTTGCTTCCGGATAGTCGCAGAGGTGAACGCTTTTTAGGGTTGAGCCGTCAAACGGACCGGTTAAGTTCTGCCAGAATGTTTCAGAAAGGAACGGCACAAATGGTGCGATAAGTTTTGTTACTTCAAGCAGCGTTTCGTACAACGTCCAGTAGGCGTCGGATTTGTCTTGGGCATAATCCGCTGCATCTGCACTTGCCCAGAATCGGCTTCTGCTGCGACGCACGTACCAATTACTCAGGCCATCGACTAATGCGTTGATTGCCTGACACGCGTTGTAGTTGTCAAACGCATCCATTCGCTCAGTTACGATCTGGACGGTACGATTCAATTCAGAGAGGATCCACCGATCAATCTCACTTCGTTCAGAGCCCGGGCGATAATCGGGTGCGGTTGCCAAGGATTCTTGACTTAGTTGGTCATCTGCGCCGTCTGCAGATGTTGGATCGAATCCATCAATTTCGGCATAGATTGAGAAAAAACTTGCGACATTCCAAAGCCGCAACAAAAATTCCGGGATGGATTCTTTGATGGATTGTTCACGGTACCGGATTGCGGTCCATGGCGGTTGGCCGGCAAAGAAAAACCAACGTAAAGCATCGGCGCCATACTTTTCAAAAATCTCATTCGGCTCACGGTAATTACGCAAGCTCTTACTCATTTTGTTGCCATCCTCACCGAGCATCAGTCCTAGAACAATGCAGTTGCGATAGGGGTGTGGGTAGGCTTCGTCGGCTTTGAGTGGCTTCTCGCGATTTGTTGCGGCGCTGCTTTCCTCGTGGATGTTTGCCCCCTTGCCGAATAGCATCGTACTGATCGCAAGCTGACTATAGAACCATCCGCGGGTCTGATCCAATGCCTCGCTGATGAAATCGGCAGGAAACTGGTCCTGAAATGATTCGTTATTCTGATGTGGCCAACCCCACTGAGCAAATGGCATGGCACCACTGTCATACCAACAATCAATGACCTCCGTGACCCGCTTCATCCGTCCCCCGTCTGCGAACGGCGAGGAATAGGTCAGTGCGTCGATGTAGGGTTTGTGTACTCGCAGATCATCCACAAGCTCCGGGTTTGCTGCCTTTGCTTCCTCCCATACCTCAGTACCTTGCAGGCCAGGTTTGCTCAGCACCTCTTCATAACTTCCCATGGCTTCCATGCGACCGGTCTGGTTGCAGACCCAAATCGGGAGTGGTGTGCCCCAGTAACGCTCTCGCGACAAGGCCCAATCGACGTTGGACTCAAGGAAGTTTCCGAAACGGCCATCCTGAATATGCTCAGGTGACCAACCAATTTTCGAGTTGTTTTCGAGCATCAGATCGCGAAACTTCGTCGTTTTGATGAACCAACTGCGACGCGGATATTGGATTAGTGGATCTTGAGAAGCACGCCAGCAAAATGGGTAGTCGTGCAGGTATTGTTCTTGATGCAGCAGTTTGCCAGCATCTTTTAGTTGCCGGGTCAGCGGTTTGTCTGCTTCCTTGACCCACGTGCCTTCCATTGGGGGAAAGTCAGAGGTGA
>DOPG01000267.1 GCA_003513555.1 Rhodopirellula sp.
TCCAGCAACACTACCGACACGGTTGATATCGACCGCGAACAGTCACTCTGGGGCCAATGGGTCACTGCTGCACAAACATGCGACGCGGCGTTGCTCGTCGCTCCTGAAAGCGACGGGATCCTCGCCAAAGCGGTTGCCATGTTGCGCGCCAGCGGTATCGATGTGATTGCGGGCAGCGGCGATTTCCTACGCACAGCAAGCGATAAGCACCTGACCGCAAAAATACTGCACACTGCGGGCGTGTCCCACCCACCCTACATGACGCTGACAGACCGCCGCATGGAAGAGGAACTTCAACACTTCAAGAAATTTGTTGTTAAACCACGTGACGGATGCGGGACGCAGGAAATCAGAATCTACGACTCTTTGGAAAAAGCATCAGCCGACCTGACCGAAGATGGGATTCTGCAGGCTTGGATACCGGGGCGTGCCATTTCCATCGCCCTGGTAGCTTCTGCGACTCAACATACGTTCTTGCCAGCAGTCTCGCAGGATTTGTCTGGTTCCCATTGTGAGTACGGGGGTGGAGAGGGCCCACTGGATGACGATGCTCAACGTCGCGCCACAGCGTTGGCGTCTCGGGCCATCGTTGCAATGCCGCCAACAGCTCGCGGCTTTGTTGGATTGGATCTACTCTTGGGAGAACGTCCGAGCGAGGACTGCGTGATCGAGATCAACCCTCGCCTGACCACTTCCTACGTGGGGTTACGTCAGATGATTAACGGAAACCTTGCGGCGCGACTCTTTGACATGGAAACCGGCGCGGTCTCCTGCTGCACCGCGGCCAATTCGGTTCGCTGGACTCCCGATGGAGAAATATGGATCAATGGCAAAGTGGTCGAGAGTGCATGAAACCTGACATGCAAAAGCTAGTCCTTGGCATCGACATCGGCGGGGCCAACCTTAAGTATGCCAGTGCATGTGGCAGCGCCGCAGCACGTGAATTTGCCATGTGGTTGAAGCCCGAACAGCTTTCACAGAGCTTGCTTGAGGACATCCAAACACACTTTGTCGATCATGGAAACAGGCCGGATGAGTTGGCCGTTACCATGACCGGCGAATTAGCGGACTGCTTTCTCGACCGCAAAGTCGGTGTTGAACACATCGTGCGACAGACCTGTCAGGCTGCCGAAACGCTTGCCATACCCAATGTACGATTTTATGGTGTCGACGGCCATTTTCACCAAGCAGATCCTGCCTGTGAAAATCCAGACCTGATCGCAGCAGCCAATTGGCACGCACTCGCCAATTTTGTGGGCCGTGAAATTGCATCCGACACGTTGTTGATAGACATCGGATCAACCACAACTGACATTATCCCAATCACTCAACAAAAAGTTGCCACCAACGCACTCACAGACTACGACCGCCTGTGTGACGGATCTCTTGTTTACATTGGTTGCAGACGAACTCCCGTGTGCGGTCTTGTCAGCTATCTCGAACATCAAGGCATCTCCACGCCGGTGATGAATGAACTGTTTGCAACCATTGACGATGCTTTGCTAATGCTCGGATATACCGACGAAGCAGTCGATGACTGCAGCAGTGCTGACGGCAAACCAAGATCACGATCGCTCGCAGCAAATCGACTTGCCAGAATGATTGGCCTTGATCGCAGAACCATCAACACACGTCATGCTGAACTGTTAGCTCATCAGATCATTGCAGCAGCGCGTATAAAAATTGAACATGCCATCAACCAGCATCACGAGCACCATTCGTGGGTGCTGAGCGGTCATGGTCAGGTCTTGATCTCGGTTCCCGATCGAAAATCGACGCTGCATTTGGCCGATCACCTCGGAACCGAAGTTGCACGATGCGCGCCTGCCTATGCAGTGGCACGACTCAGAGCCAACGAGAATCAGTGAGAACTCGACGATGCGGCGAATCATCAAGATCGGGGGAAGCATGTTGCTGCGAGATAATCTCGCTACTGCCGTCAACCATTGGCTGGACGCTCATCCCGCCGACCAGACGATGATCGTCATCGGGGGTGGCAAATTAATTGATGCGGTGCGTGAACTCGATCAAAACCACAAAATGGCTTCCGAGCAAACCCACTGGATGTGCGTTGATTTATTGACAGCCACCGCAAGTTTTGCAGCAGACCTTTTTGGCTGGCCGTTGATCACGAACGAACAACAATGGAAGGAACTGGTTCAGGGGAGACAAAAATTCCCCAACTCACAGTCCCATGGACGACAGCCCACGGTGATCACGCCCGCGGTGTTCTACAACAGAAGCACAACGGTCCCCGACATTCAAGTTCCCCATGACTGGCGAACCACGACCGATTCGATCGCTGCTTTACTGGCACACCAGATCGATGCGGACGAATTGGTGTTACTTAAATCTTGCCCGATTGCCAAGCAAATGTCTCTTTCTCAGCTTGCAAAATCAGGGATTGTCGACGAGGCTTTTCCTGTAGTCGCGGGGAACCTCAAAAGCATACGGATTGAACAACTGGGCTGATACGTGACTCAAAATTACACGAATCGTTACTCACTCGCTGCCGCTTCGGGCTCTGCCTCGACCGCTCGACGCCGTTTATCCAACAGTCGAGCCCTGAGCCGATTGCCATGCTCCTGTGGATCGCCGTCAGTTTTGTAAAGCTGAATGGCCTCATCAATTTTCCCACTCCGCTCCAAACTTCTGGCAAGGTTGTATCGTGCCGCAGCCACCCAGGGTGACAATACATCGCCTGTCAATTCGCGGCGCGAGATCAAATCCGAGTCAAGAACGCGTTTCGAGAACCAGGTTTGAGCTGTTTCGTACCTCTCGTCGTCATACTGAATCAAGCTGACCCAGTAGGTAGCAGCGTTCTTTCCCATTCGCATCAAGTCTTGGACGTAACGTAGCTGCATCTCATATTGATTCTGATCCATCCCCAGTTCACGGCGCACTCCATAAGCCTTTTGCAAGTCCACATCGATACCGAGGTCTTCAATTTCAAATTCGGGCGCACGCTGTTGCAAGTAAAGCACTCTTGCACCCTCAGCATCTTCCTCGTCATCTTTATCGAACTGCCCATGCAAATGCCGCCAGCGCGCCAAGGCTAATAATTTCGCATTGTCGCTCATGCCATCCAGGATGGCCCACGACGCTTGTGACCAGAACGTCAAAAGCGGATCACGCATTGCAGCAGCCTTCAATTCAGCAGCATAAACCTCCGCGAGCAAAGGGACATCCCAAAGGCGGACGCCTGCGATTCCAGGCACTGCATCGATTTCGGTTGCTAACGCATCTACATCAACGAAGGTTTTCATCCGACGATTGCCCGTCAAACCCGACTCAAGCTGCTTCATACGAAGACTGACCGCTTCGGGTGTCACGTTCAACAGAGCAATTGATTGCTGCACATCAGAATTTGCAACCGGGTAGTCGAAATAGGAAACTACGTTCAAACGCCGCAAGACTGATGCATCCGACCGTGCCTGACTCAGCGTCGCGATTCCAACTTGCCCCGGTCCCGGTACGTAACACCCAAGTTCGGGCTCAAACAAGTAAACTTCGTTGCCAATCAGAACACCAACGCTCCACACTGCGAGCGTTCCATCCTGTTCAGACTGAGTCGCCAAAACAAACGCTGGAATGGATGCCTGCCGGCAAAGTTGTGTGAAGACGCCTGCACGCTGCTGCGAATCGCCGAGCCCCCGCCAGACCGTTTCGTAATCAGTTTGTCGGTATCCTGGCCCCTGAAATTTCATCCCCAGCGAAAACTCAGGGATCGACATTCCGCCGGGGAAAGGCGGATGGGGCAGCAAGCTTGTCTCGGGCTGCAACGGTTCATATCCTACGTTTCTGACCGTCCAATCGAACAGCCGCACTGCCGTCCTTAATTTTACAACTTCCTCTTCGGGAAGCTGAGACTCGATCTCATTCAACCAGTCTGTAAGCATTGGGTCTTCGCCCGATTCACGGTCCACCCACTCAGAGATTTGCCGAAACAGATAGCAATCCCTCAAGTAATCGGTGTCGGAGCCAACGAAAGATGCTTGCTCGGTCATTTCCCGAGCCTGCTGCTCAGGGATTACCGCACTGATCGTTTTGAGTAGGGGTGTGGCTTTGTCGCGATCGAATTCCTTGCCTTCGCCCCACCGGTTCAGATGGTAGACCAACTCGCGCTGGGCTTCCTGTGGGTTCAACTCAACCAGTCTCGACAACAGACTGTGAACCTCACCAAGATGATCGACAGTGGTGTCGGCTTGGATTCGAGCCTGCCGCTGCCGCTCAATCGCCTTGACCTTGGCTGAGTTATCGCTACAGCCAACCGCTAGTATCACAGCGAGAATGAGTCCCAGTAGTGATAAGTTTCTGGATAGCATGACGAGTCTGCTTGCGTACATCGCTGGATTCATGAATTTCCGCATTGTTCAATTTTACTTCGGTTCAACATGGCCATAACCAGGGGTTCACCGTGGGCGAGATGGAATCTGCCACGGAAGAACGTCAGTGGCGTGTCTCCGGTAGTACTTAAGGGTGGTGAGATCAACGTCCGCCGAACAATCAGGCCTCTGTTGTCAGCGACTCTGCAACCTCACGCAGCGTCAGCAGACGTGCGATCGTCGCCTCAAATGCATCCAGCGGAATCATGTTCGGACCATCGCTTGGTGACGTCTCCGGGTCGGGGTGTGTCTCAAAAAAGAGTGCGTCGGTACCGATTGCTACGGCTGCGCGGGCCAATGGTTCGACCATTTCCCGGTTTCCACCGGTCGCCCCCCCCAGTCCGCCAGGCCGTTGCACGCTATGGGTGGCATCAAACACGACAGGAACGCCTAAATTTCGCATCAGGACCAGCGACTGCATGTCATTGACTAGCCGTCCATAGCCAAAGAACGTTCCCCGCTCGCACAACATGACACCGCCGTCGCCACTGCCTTGCACCTTGTCAACAACGTATTGCATGTCCTCAGGCGACATGAATTGCCCCTTTTTGACATTCACAGGCTTGCCTGTTCCAGCTGCTGCAACCAGCAGATCCGTTTGACGAGCCAAGAAAGCCGGGATCTGCAGCAGATCACAAACCTGAGCGACCGCTTCTGCCTGCTCAGGCAGGTGCAGATCGGTGGTTGTGGGCAACCCAATCTTGCTGCCGATTGCTTCCATCATTTTGAGGCCTTCCTCCAGCCCCGGACCTCGCTCCGCATTCAAACTTGTTCGATTCGCTTTGTCGAATGAGGCTTTGAAGATCACGTTGACATCAGAGCGGTCGTTAAGTCGGGCCAACGGCTCAGCAATTTGCAAACCAAGATCCACCGACTGCAACACACACGGCCCCGCGATCAACAACAGCGGTTGCCCCGGACCACATGAATAACTGCCAACAGTCACACTGTTCATAAAGATGTCGCCAAGATTGATTGGTAAATCGGATCAAGCATCAGAATCCAAAGTTTCGGCTAAGCTGACGTCTGCGGCAAGCCGTCTGCCATCTGGGAAACCGACCACTACTTTTTTGCACCGAATTCATGACACTGCGTGCATCTCATTCATCACAGCAATATACGCCAGCCAACCCAACGATGCATTCCCAACGACGCAACCATGTCCCACTCTTATCCCGCTGCCCTCACGAACCTTCGGATCAGGCCAACGCGAACCGCGAACATGACTAGCCTGCCTCATTCGGAATCAACAATGGCACAGCGGCGGGCAACGTGGTGATTTCTAGCGGCAAGTAGCCGCCAAAGTCACCATCCAGCTGATACGCGACCGGCTTACCTGCTTCGACTCGAATACTCCTGCCACGAAGACGCATCACATCCTCCGCCTCCAAATGCCGTCCTGTCCAAATGCCTGCCACATAACGCAAACCGCTGACAATGGAGCCACGTTCGAAAACAATGACATCCAAAAGACCATCATCCCCCAAAGCATTCGGCTCGATTTCAAGCCCACCACCGTACTTGGGCAAGTTAAAACTCATCACCCAACAGCACTTACCTCTATCCCTCCCGTCGACCACCAAACTGAGCTTCGGAAACCGATAACGCAACAGGGCGTTGAAGATAGGCACAAAATAGCTGAAGCGATTGATATGTCCCTGACGTCGCTCGTGCATTTCACGAACTACCTCCGCATCAAATCCACATGTTGCCATGACTAGAAACGGTTTTCCATTTGCTGACCCCGCGTCCAGCTTGAACAGTTGCCCATGGCGAATCGTCTTGAGGACTTTGGCAGCGTCCGCCGCCTGCCCGAAATGCCTGGCGAGCAGATTCTCTGTCCCCAGCGGCATTGGCAACACCATCACTTGGCAAGACTCACGTTGGCTCTCTGTCCGCAACGTAGAATCAATTTCAGACAAGGGCAGATCGTTTTCATTGCTATTTTCATCGCTCAAAAACAGAGTCGCACAGGCCAAGGAAAGAGTGCCGTCACCACCCGCGGCAACCACGATTGTCTGAATGCCAGTTGCTTTCCCTTCAGACACCAACTGCCGAAGCTGATCAACTTGGTGAACGATCCTTACCTCAACCCCTAATTCACACAGCAACCCTTCAAGTCGTGGAACCTGCTCCCGACCAACGCCACTCCCAGCCTTGGGGCTGGTGAAGATCAAGATTCGAGCCGAATCTGGCTGCTTAAGACGGTCCATCGTTCGATTTTCCCGTTGGTGAAATAAAAGTTGATTGGAGTATCGCTCGAGTTTCAACCCGTTCATTCAGAACGATACAACGCTTCCCCCCAAGAGCCTTCCGGGGCCACAACGATACCCAAATCTTCAATTTCGAGTGCAGCCTCTCCATTTTGACGCTGAAATTTTAGCATTGTTACCAGCACTATTTTGCACTCGATACCAGGGAATCAGCCGCACAACCCAAAATCGTACCCTAGGCTTCTTCATAGGGTCGGAGCTGTTCTGACTTGAAATCCGTCTAATCGTTGCAATCGGTACGAATTGGCATGTCCACCACGGGATCACCTGCTCGTCCGTTCCTCCCGTCATATCCGAGACTGCTGTTGTGAATCTAATTCGTCGCTACTGGGGCGCATGCCTGATCGTCATGATGGTCATCGTTCACGCAGCGGTGATCGGGTACGTGCGAAGCCGAGTTTCCCGACTCAGCAACCTAGACACCACAGTTATCGAACTGGGAAGCTACCGATTCCAACCCGTGAACGATTTATCCAAGGTTTATCATTTCAAGTTGCATGCCGTGATTGATCCCACCAAACTGCGTCGGGGCGAAGAACGGCTTCACATGATGCGTTTGCAGATTCGCGAGACCACGGAACAAACACTCCGACAGGTAGACCCAAAGTGGCTCGAAGACCCAACCCAGAATCAAATTCGCGATCGATTGATGAGCATTGTTCACAACCATCTTGAAGAACCTCTGGTTCAACGCATGCTGATCACAGACTGGCTTGAACTGCCTGTCCAAAGCGTTGACCTGAAATTCGATACGCCAGGGAAAAAAATCGCGTTGCAGTAGGTGCCTGCAGCGTAGCTATCACCCAAAAGCTGGTTGAATCGTTCACACGTCATGCACAAACTTTGCATCAGACCTGCCTGAATGATAGGCAATACCGATTTCCAATCTTACAGAACGTTGCCTGCCTATCCTCATAGCAAAGTGCCTGTCAGTATCATCCTGATTGATTTGCACTGGATTCACCTGACTGACAAATTGCCGATCAAGTCAGGTTTCTAAATTCCGGTGACCAATTTGCCACGTCTCGCGGCTACCAGCACGCTGCCTGTCAAGCATCCTTTTGCCGAATCGTCGACGCAAAGAGTGCTATCACTTTCCCGCCCTCGACAGCAGCCTGACAGGACAACTGCAAATGCGAGCGTCACCGGTGTGACACGCACTCGTGAAACAGCAGGCGCCGTGAAACAATGGCACATAAAAGCAGCGTTTTTTTCGGTTTTTTGTTAAACACGACTCGTTTCACTCTTCTGCCATACAAATCCGGCTTGTGGCAATCTGGCCTGCACTGGTAGTTACCTAGATCCGTAGACGGAGTTTTATCTCCACTAACCGGACTACAAGACTTTCGTGCTGTTGGTTCCCAGAGTATGCCGCAACCTTCACTGATCCTACCTCAACGTTTCATTTCTGCACCTCGGGCAGGACTGAGATCACGGGCGCTGCCCCTAGGCTTCTTTCTTTGCTGGCTGTTAGCCACATTACCTTTGGACGTTCACGCTCAAATGGGCGGACCCGGCATGGGAGGCGGAGGTGCCGGCGCACCCCCCGCGGAGGAAAAGCCAAAATTCCGTGACCACATCCACAATATTGAAGGACTACCCATCCATCGAGAAAAAGGGGATGCCATCGTCAAGAGCGTCCGTGTGGTTGGTAATCGTGCCGTTGGCATTCACAAAATCACGTCAAAGCTACAAACACGAAAAAGTCGTTTTTACGATTACGAAGTAGTTCTGGGAGACGTACGACGTCTCAATGACATGGGCTCGTTTGATCATGTCACCTTCAAAATCGATGAGCAGCCTGATGGCGTCGATGTAACCTACATCGTTCACGAACGCCCGATGATCACCCGCGTTGTTTACCACGGCAATCGAGCCATGGGCGAACGAGAAATTTCTGGCCGCTGCGGCATTTCCAAGGGTGACCCACTAAGTGAATTCTCGATTGAATCCGCCCGCCGCCGACTAATCGACTATTACCAAAGCGAAGGCTTCAATCAGGTCTCCATTACCACCGTTATCGGAATCGAAGGTGACCCCGGTGCCGTGGTGTATCGAATCAACGAGGGCCCCAAGGAACGAATCGCCAGCATTCATATTCATGGCTCAACCATCGTCAGTGAAGCACGCCTGAAAAAAATCATCAATAGTCGTGGCCCCCTGGCAGGTATCATTCCTTACATCGGTAACGCGGTCGATATGCGAAAAATCGATCAGGACGTTGACGTCCTGGCGACCTACTACCACAACCTCGGATTTTTGACTGCAACCGTCGGACGGCAAATCGAATACGACGACAGTGGCAAATGGTTGACCGTCACCTTTGTGGTCAATGAGGGCCCCCGCTTCAAAGTCAACGATGTTCAAATCATTGGAAATCAATACATCACAGAAGAGTCGTTACGCCAACGCATGAACCTGAAACCTGGCGACATGTTTGACGGCACTTTGATGCGACGTGACATCGGGGAACTAGTTTATGGCTACGGCGAACTCGGTTACATCTACGCGGATGTTGAACCCAAAACCGTCATGCGAGACGAGTCAAACGTTGTCGATCTTGTCTACGAGATCACCGAAGGTGACCGTTGGAAAGTGGGTGAAATCCTGGTCAACATCGAAGGTGAGCCCGACCTCATGAAGGAAACGACCATGCTGAACCTCGTTGATCTACGAGAAGGTGATTGGATCGACCGAAGAACACTTGAATTGAATCGAAGACGACTGGAGCGAAGCCAGTTGCTGGAAGTCAATCCCCAGATCGCTGACCCACCGGACATCAAAGTCGTGCCACGAGGGGAGCAATTTGATGACTTCTAAAACCAGACACGCCCGCTCTCGCGGCGCCGACCACTCAATCACTGTCAAGTTCCAAACAGTTAACTTTCAATCTTCAGATGAAGCTGAACGCATGAAGGATACGAATAGCACACGCCGACACCATTGGGCCAAAGGCTTGGCGATGATGGGATTGCTGTTGTTCGTTACGGGATGCGTAGGCCCCCT
>DOPG01000277.1:0-4718 GCA_003513555.1 Rhodopirellula sp.
CATTGCTTTTGCAAGTACATTGGCCCAGAAGTCGAGAATCGCTGGTGGTGTTTCTTTGGGTGCCCACCAGTAGTTCGCATTGGTGAGTACCACCGGGATTTCCATCTCAACGGCTGTCGGTACATCTGGAATCGACTCGTGTCGTTGATGACTTAATAGTGCAATGGCACGAATGTTCTCATCTGCAGGTGTACCTTCGATTCCGCGAAAATCGAGATATTCCGAGAGCGAGAAGATGCCGGCTTCAAGGTGGCCGCCCAGGATTTTGCTGTAGCGATCAGCCCCCCCGCCTGCCGACACGATGCTGAGTTCTGCGCCCGGCAATGCTTTTTGTAACTGTAGAGTGGTGAAGTAGGCAGGGGCACCTTTGTTCGCACCAAAACGAATCGTGCTAGGTTTGTCTTTCGCAGTCTGAAGAAGATCAACGATGTTCTTGATTGGTGAATCGTCTCGAACCAGAATGACCATCGACATCTCACCTGTCATGGCGATCGGTTCAAATGCTTCTGGACCGTAATCAACTGTTTCTGCGAGTTTTGCCGTGATAATTGCGTTGTGGTGACAGAGGATTTTGTAGCCGTCTGGATCAGCATTTTTTACTTCGCGGCTGCCAATGGTTCCGCTGCCTCCCGGTTGGTTGATGATGACGAGAGGTTGATCCAGCAGCTGATCCTCGGAGATTCCTTTTTGCAGAATGCGAACAAAAGTATCACTGCCACCACCAGCATCGTAAGGAACGACGATATGAATGGGACGGTCGGGGTATCCGGTTTCAGTTGGTTGTGATGTGGAACGGAGGACTTGCCAGCCAATCAAAGCAGCGATGGCTGTCACTGAAGCTACGTGCCATAAGAACGTTGGCATTTTCATTTCAGTGGCTCCTGTGGTGATCCAGTTAACACGGAACCAAATCTCGGTTTCAGGTGAGGAACCAGCAACATCGCGACGGCGATCAAGATGAACACCAGCGAAAGTGGTTGGGTCACGATTGGCCAAAAACTACCGTTGGAAGCTTGCAGGCCAAGGCTCAGATTCTCCTCAGCGATGGGCCCAAGTACAAAACCAATGATGAACGGTGCCAAGGGAATTTTAAATGATTCAAGAAGGAAACCCAGGACGCCAAATCCCAGCATGACCCATACATCAAACAATCGATTCGAAAGTGCGAACGATCCGATCACGCAAAAACAAAGAATGACGGGAAGCAGATAGGGGCGAGGGACATGCACGACTTTCGCCAATAGACGCATCGAACATATCATCGTTGCGGCCATGACAATGTTGGCGATCAGCATGGCGCCCATGATGGTGTAAACCATTTCCGGACTCTCGCTGAACAGGCGTGGTCCGGGTTGCAAGCCGTGGATGACCAAGGCGCCCAAAAGGACTGCTTCAACCACACTCCCCGGCAGTCCCATTGCAATTAGAGGAATAAGTGCACCGCCAATGGTTGCGTTGTTGGCCGCCTCGGAAGCGACCACCCCGTCTTCGTGACCCGTGCCGTATTTTTCCGGCGTCTTGGAAAGACTCTTGGAAACACTGTAGGCAGTGACGGATCCAATGTTGGCTCCAATTCCAGGCAGGATGCCGATCCATGTGCCGATCACAGATGAGCGAATCAGGTTGAAGCCATGCTTGATAAAGTCTGCTGGTTTCAGGAAAACGCTTTCCTGTCCAAGTTCAATCGGTTTTGATTTTTGTTCGATGTTGGTGATGTCTCGTAGGATTTGATTGACTGCAAATAAGCCGATCAGCACAGGCAGCAATTGAAAACCATCATTCAATTCGGTGACGCCAAACGTTAGTCGGGCTTGGCCCGTGGCAGCATTGATGCCTGGCATAGCCAAGAAGATTCCGAGAAACCCCGAGAACAGGGATTTGGACAGTGACTTACCACCGATGGTCGCAATCAGAACCAAGGCCATCATTACGAGTGAAAAATATTCAAAGAAACCGAATTTGGAAGACAACTTGGCAATGGGGCTGGTAAGTAGCACCAGGAAAATCCAAGAGATCATGCCGCCGGCCAGCGATGCCATGACCCCCAGTCCTAACGCCCGCCCTGGTTTGCCTTGTTGAGCCAGGGGGTAGCCGTCCAGCGTTGTGATGATCGAAGCCGGAGTACCTGGCATTCGCAGCAACGTCGCTGTGATCATTCCACCACTGACCGCGCCGACATAAATGCTGATCAGAAATGCCATCGACAGTAGGGGGTCGGCTCCATAAGTCAACGGCAGGACCAACGCAATCAACATCGTGCCAGTTAAGCCGGGGACTGCACCAACAAAGATTCCCAACGCTGTGCCGACAGCAACGACAACGAGTCCTGTAGGGCTGCTTAGGGCCTGGTACGCTGTCTCAAGGCCAGGCAGAGCTGCTAGCAGAGTAAACGAATTGATCACACGCGTGCCTGTTCGATGCCGTCCAGAGATGCAAGTGCCTGATTGCGTTGGTCGAGTAAGCTTTGTATTTCGCCCGTGGTATCCTCAGACACGACCCGGGTGCCAGCGACGGCTGTTTGTTCAATTTGGTCGGGACGACGAGCGCCCACAATAGCACTGGTCACTTCTGAACGTCGCAAGACCCAAGCGATCGAGAGCTCCGCTACCGTCCAACCAAGATCCTTGGCGACGTTGTTCAGGCTAGTCACAAACTCAAGGTTGATTTCAAGCTGGGGAGATTGAAATCTTGGATCACGTCTGCGGTGATCCTTTTCGGATAGATCACGGGCTCTTTCTACGTTAAAGCCGCCTGTCAATAAACCTTTGCCCATCGGACTGTAACAGACCACACCAATTTTGTTTTCGCCACAAAAAGGCATGATTTCATTTTCTGCATCGGCTGAAATCATGCTGTACGGTGGTTGCAGTGAAGCGACCGGATGAATGCTTTGCAGACGTTGCAGCTGGGATACATCGTGGTTCGAAACACCAATGTGTCGAACCTTGCCTTGTTTTTTCAATTCGACGAGTGTTTCCCACCCCTCCTCGATTTCTTCGTCCGGTTGCGGCCAATGCATTTGGTACAGGTCGATGCAATCAACCTGTAGTCGTTTCAAGCTGGCCTCGCACTCTGCGATAACGCTTGCACGCTGAAGTGATTTTCCAATTTGTCCATTTCCTGCGTTCGTCCGCCCACACTTGGTCGCGATCAAGGGCCGATCCCCGATGGGAAGTTCTGCAACGGCTTTGCCCACCAGTAGCTCGCTTTTTCCAAGCCCGTACACAGCAGCTGTGTCAATCCAATTCACCCCGACATCCACAGCTCGCTTGATCGCAGCGATCGCTTGGTTATCATCCTGATCGCCCCAGCCGAATGCCCAGTCGCCACCGCCAATCGCCCAAGTTCCCAAGCCGACGACACTGAGGTCCAAGTCGGTGTTGCCAAGAAGTCGTGTCTGCATTCAATTTTTCCTCAGGGCCGATTGGAAATCCCGTGGGGTTACTGTCTGAACCAGACATCTTACTGTGGAAACGAAAGCTCTGCGACTGATGGTTGGTTCCCCCCTTTTCAAACGTTGTCAAAATAACAACTTTAAATATGGGAAATTTTGTATCGTGAGTGAAGAGTCATGAACCGTTCAATCGTTTCTTGATTTTATCGATTCGTTGCCGTAATTCCGCTTCAAATCCACGATCGACCGGTTGATAGTAAGTGCGATCGACCCCCAGGTATTCCTGTGCCGCGACACCGTCTTCTGAGTGGTGTGAATATTGATAGCCCTCACCGTGTCCCAGTTGGGCGGCTCCCTGGTAGTGTGAGTCACGGAGGTGCTTGGGTACTGGCACGATTTCGTTTTCACGCACATCCCGGCGAGCTTGGCCTATGGCAGCGGTCGCCGCATTGCTTTTGGGAGCCAGTGCCAGATAGGCGACGGTTTGGCTAAGCGTGAGTTGGCATTCGGGAAGGCCGATGAATTCGCAGGCCTGCATAGCAGCTACCGCGATTCCGAGTGCTTGCGGGTCGGCGTTTCCAATATCTTCACTGGCCAAAATAACGAGACGTCGGCAGAGGAAACGGATGTCTTCACCGCCTTCGAGCATCCGTGCCAACCAATACAAACTGGCATCAACATCACTGCCTCGCATGCTTTTTATCAAGGCACTCGCCAAATCGTAGTGATCATCACCACTGGCATCGTAGCCTCCCAATCGGCTACCGAGAGTCTCGATGGCAATTTCTCGCGTCACGCCAGCGGAATCAGGTTTGCAGCTCAGGACAGCAACTTCCAAAGCAGAAAGAGCCCTTCTGGCATCGCCCTCGCTTGCTCTTGCAAGGTAGTCGATGGCATCGTCCTGTACTTTGACCTGCTGCTCACCGAGTCCACGCTGGTGATCGCCAACGGCCCGTATAAGTAATTGGCGGATGTCTTCAGGTTTCAGTGCCTCTAGCTGAAACAGTTGGCTTCGGCTCAGCAACGCACCATTGACCGCAAAGTACGGATTGCTTGTGGTTGCACCAATCAATGCAACAACTCCAGCTTCGACATCAGGTAACAGAGCATCTTGTTGGCTTTTGCTGAACCGGTGAATCTCATCAATGAACAGTAATGGTCTGGAGCCACCGCTGGCGATTGTGTCAGTGGCCCACGCAAGTACTTCGCGAACATCTTTGACGCCACTGGAAACTGCACTCAGGGTGCGTAGTTCACTATCCGTTTCGATGGCCAAGAGATGAGCGAGGGTTGTTTTGCCGGTGCCTGGAGGGCCTGAAAGAAT
>DOPG01000277.1:5041-9164 GCA_003513555.1 Rhodopirellula sp.
GGACGCATTCTTGCAGCCAATGGTTGCGCGCGATCAAGGTTCTCGTCTTCTGCGTCTGCAAAAAGTGATTGCGTGTCGTTCACATTGGCTCCATGGCAGGAAGGCACCTGTTGGCATTTCAGGGGTCATGAAAAAGCAAGAGCCATTTCTCGTTTTCACGATCCTGGCAGATGACCAAGTTCAGGTACGAATGTCGCCATTAGCGTAACGCAATCAGTCCTCTTGCAGGAACCGGGAGGGAAGCCGCTGTTTGCAAAACACTCATGTTGGCCAGGTACAATAAATGTGAGTTGCACGCAGGAAGTGGCGTGCTAAGTTTGCAAGTAAGTTGCATTTTACTGGGAGAAAAGCGGTGTTGGTGCAACACCACCTCCGCGTTGTCGAATTTCGATACCCTAAGTCCATAGCCTGATGTTGGCTTCGATTGACAGGGTTATCTGACCGACGCTGGTTTTCTCACGACAAGTGGGTTGGCCATGGGCATGCGTGTCGAACTGTTTTTCTGTCATCACGTTGTTGTCTGCCGTTCTCGGTGTTTTGAACTGAATCCTTGGTGTTTCTGTCCGCGGGTCAAAGATAATGACGTGTGGTTGATGCACTGAAAAACTCGAAAGATGCGTGCAGTTCCCCGCTCGAAGATGAATTGCTGATATTGGGGTGCATCATTTCCCGGTTTCACGATCGGCTGCAACTTATTTACTAGGCTGAATCAGTAACAGGCTGCTGCCAAGGTACACCAAATGGTACCTGCAAGGATCAGGATTCTCGTGGTATGCTCGGACGCATGAACAATTCCTTAATCTATCGACTCGACCACTTGAGTGTGGTTGAGGTGTCCGGTGCGGATGCAGGCACAATTCTCCATAATTTGACCACCAATGAGGTGCGTGCCTTGGTTGATGGTGAGGGACGCGAGACCTTCATCACTGATGTGCGCGGAAAAACCTTGGGGCATGTTTGCCTGTTCAAGCATCAGGGTGGTTTGAGGTTGGTGGGCCCTGCCGGGCAATCCGAGGCGATTTGCTCGCACATTGATCGGTATACGATTCGTGAAGACGCAACCGCTGAAATTCAGGATTCAGAGTTTGTTGGTTTTGTCATCACGCCTGAATTGGCTGCTGGGTGCGGCTGGTGCGGTGATGTCGAAATGTCGTTGAAGTCATTTGCGTGCGATACTGAAATCGATGGTGTGACGCTGCACGAAGTACGCTGGCTGGGGCACAGCAGTATTCTGTTCTGCTTGCCAGTTGCCAAAGCTGAACACGCACTTGAGATTTTGAGTTCTCTTGTTCCTTCGGGTTCAGGGGTGCAAGTTGCAGATTTAATGCAGCAACAGGTCGGCAGTGAAGCTGCCTTCCATCAGGCACGTGTGGTGGAAGGATTTCCCTGGTATGGGGTGGATCTTGATGACTCGAATTTGCCACAGGAAGCGGATCGCGATTCTGAAACCATTTCTTTCACCAAGGGTTGCTACCTAGGTCAAGAGACTGTCGCTCGTTTGGATGCGATGGGTCAGGTACAGAAGAAATTGGTGCGCTGGAGCATTGCAGGTGGTGCGCCTCTTGCCGGCACCTCGTTGTCAGCGGACGAAAAAAAGGTGGCTCGCCTTACCAGCGTTGCCTCTACCGAGCAGCACGGGGTACTGGCAATAGGCTTTGCGCGTCGTAGCCATTTTGAACCCGGTGCCTGCGCCTTCGGAGTGATTGAGTCCGAGACTGGTGAAGCTTCTGGGGCTGCGATCACGGGAACGGTTATTTGATTCGTGGACCTGAGAACAGTGGACCTGAGAACATGAGTATTGATTGCGATTGAATTAGTTGGATGACAGAACAGGTGTGGAAATCCAATCTCAAATCGTAATCATCGAGTGAAGGCAGCATAGACGCGTTCTTTGCCCCGGCCTATCCAGAGGCAGATTGGTATTTGACCACATTTGCGATACTTCCGCGTCAATTTTTCTGGGCTGTGGTCTGTGCCTCTGACTTTGATTACTACTGGATAGAAGTCCCGTTGCCTGAGTTCTCGTCGCAATTTTCGATCATCACAACTTCCTGACCAAAGTACTTCAGCACTGATGCTCACTTGTTCGGATGTGGGTGGGGTTTCACCGGTCAGAAATCCCGAGGCCCGCCCCACGACACTCAACTGCTGACTAACTGCATAAGCATCGGTTAGCCCAGCTGCGCGAATAGCCGCGTCTGGATCGACCAGCCAATTCTGTGGTTTGTCGGTGATGGGCGCACGTTGAGTTACCAGTTCTGGAGTCGCAACGAACCAGTGAGATGAGCCATCGGACTTGAGTGCAACTGCGGAGCGACCTGATGCAGGCAACTCACTATTGGAGAGCACACCGCCGCACAGCAAGGTTTGTTCACGCACGGAACCGGATAATGAGATCCAGCAGCGGTGTGAATCTGCAAGTTGGGTAACGTCCGGGTTGGCAGCCGGTGCGAGTTTGATGCATGCGCCGCTCGACTGACGGACGAGCTGGACAACGGACTGCCAGCTGGGGTGGTAATGATCAGGGTTGCTGATGCGTTTCGGACCTGCTTGGACAGACTGAGTGTTTGTGTTTTTCGAATCGGGACGCCGGTCTGGATCGATGTTGATCCAACTGTTCGCGGGCAGATGCAGATCCATCACATCGCTGCAGATCACTTGGCGTATTGTCCCTGGCTGGGAGCTTGGTTTCGGGGCGGCATTGGGTTCCTGCAAGTCACCACCATCCTCGAGCTGCTCGATGTCCAGATTTGCAGCAACCAACTCAGCTATCAACGGGTCAGAATCCACCGCAACAACGCGGCCGCGGTTCTTGAGTTGCAAGGCATCACCACCGTTACCGCAACAAAGATCAAATACTGCGTTGTTCTCAAACCATCCAGACTTTAGTCTCGCCACCTGCCAAGGTGTTGCCTGTTGAAGTGATTTTTCAGTGACCCACCAGACCCGTTGTGGTTCATCGGGGGCTTGTAGTTTGAGCTTTGCTTTGGTTTGCAGATTCGCGACGGTGACGACAAACCCTGCAAACTCAGGGCCAATCTGCGAGCGAATTCTCTCCTGTAATTCGAAGGCGTCCTTGCTGCTGGATGTAACAGCACGGATTGCTTCCTCGCAAAGTTTGCGATTTCGCAGGATACTGCTCGGTCTGATTACACGCCCTGTCACCATCACATCGATTGTACGCGATTCTCTTGTCGCACCAAGCACACGGCCCTCGGGGAATGTTCGCATTTGGAGAACAGTGAGGGACGATAACCAATATGCGTCTGTCGGTTTTCATTGCCGTCTGTTCTGTTTTTCCACTCTTCGCATTCCTCGCCCATGTACAACCACATACGAAACGCTGCAATTCTTGCTGCTGCTACTGGTGGTCCCTACCTTGCCACACAGACTGATTGGGGACAGGAAGCATTTAAAGATGTCACTCAGGTTGTGTCAGGTGACAGTACCGGTGCCGACTCAGATACTGGGTATGCTGGCCATGCTTTGCATGAGATAGAAACTTTGCGAAGTTCAAATCCGAGCAAGTATCGCTACGACCCGGTGATGGCTGCTAAGCTGCAAGGGCGCACTGATGATTCAGGTGTTGCGCCCAGTTTGGTGGGTGGCAAAGTGAATGACTTGAGAGACGTGATGCGGTTCGATGTAACGCCCGATTGGGTGTTGCAGCGTTTTTCGCGTGTCACGACCGTCTTAGCGGACACGAGACTGGAAGGCATGCGGGTGCCAATCGTAACGGGAACGAGGCCAGACGATATTGCTGGGACGCTGAGCTACTATTTCGATGGCAATGGACGCCTGCAGAGGGTTACCTTGCATGGTTTCACGGGGGACCCTCGGCGGCTGGTGTCCGCCATGAAGACGCATTACGAGATGGATCGCGAACCCTCTCTGGAAGCAGGCGTCTTCACCAAACGCTGGAACGGGGAACCCGTGCACTTTCTGCGTATGACTCATGCACCTGTTGTCTACTCAGATGCGGTACACCAGAAGTACACCGTTTTTCTGGAATTGAATCAGCCCGACCTCGCTTATGGCATCAGTCGTCAGGCCGAATTGATCATTCATGCTGATCGACAGAGCGGCCGTTGGTAAACATATGCCTACACCCTGAAGGGGGGGG
>DOPG01000277.1:9464-9598 GCA_003513555.1 Rhodopirellula sp.
CTATCACTAAGGTCTTCCTTCTTACTGCTAGCTCCAGTTTGGCAGTTGCGAGGGTTGGATGATCTGGTGATCGGTCGTCTATTGGCGGACATGCATTCTTTGTCCGCATAAGGGATGCACATGGCACCGATTCC
>DOPG01000404.1 GCA_003513555.1 Rhodopirellula sp.
AACGAGTTCTTTTTGCGAGCACTCAGGATGACCCCGAAGCGAGCGGCAAGCAGAAGGTGGAGCTTGAGCTGCGAGAAAGCGGGAAACAGCGTCGGTACGCATGGGATTATGACAATCAATATGAACTCTACGCGAAAGAACTGTCCGATGGGACGTATCGGCGTCTGACCCATGAGAAGGGTTATGATGCCGAGGGAAGTTACAGCCCTGATGGAAAGTTGATTGCGTTTGCATCTAATAGAAAGGCGTTTACACGGACATTGTCTGATCGTGAGCAGGAGCTCTTTAAAATTGATCCAGCGTCAATGATCGACATCTTCATCATGAACGCTGACGGTTCAAACGTCCGCCAACTGACAGATGTGGTTGGCTACGATGGCGGGCCTTTCTTTTCACCGGACGGAAAACGGATTTGTTGGCGTCGATTCGCCGAAAATGGGTCTACTGCCGAAGTCTACTCAATGGATATCAACGGCGGTGACGTCAAACGCCTGACCAACATTGGTGCGATGAGTTGGGCTCCCTTTTATCACCCAAGCGGTGACTACTTGATCTTCACAACAAACAAGCATGGGTTCGGGAACTTTGAGCTGTATCTGGTTCGCGCTGACGGTAAAGAAGAGCCTGTTCGAGTGACTGACACGGATGGGTTCGATGGCCTACCCGTATTTTTACCCGATGGTAAGCGACTCTCATGGACATCAACTAGGACCGCAACCAAGCAGTCACAGATCTTCATGGCCGACTGGGACGACGCAGTCGCTCGCCAATTGCTCAAGCTGGATGCAAATACAACAGACGAAGACAAGTCAGCAGCATTGGCAGCAGCGGAGTCATCTGACCCGGGCTTTTTGCCAACCGATTCCATGCGGCATGTGGACTTTTTGGCGCGACCAGATTTGGGTGGGCGATTGACCGGTACTGAGGGTGAAAAACGAGCGACTGCCTACGTGGCGGCTTATCTGGAAAGTCTTGGGTTCGAACCTGCTGGTGAGAACGGCACTTTCTTCCATGCGTTTGACTTTCCTGCTGGTTCTACTTTGACTGACGCGAATCAGATGACGATTTCCGGTAAAAAACTGGAGCTGGGCGAGAATTGGCAACCGTTGGCTTTTTCAAAAGAGGGTGAGACGGGACAGACGGGAATAGTCTTTGCTGGTTATGGAATGCAGATCCCCGCGAGCGATGGGGCCGCCGAGTATGACAGCTATGTGCATCTTGCTGTCGGTGGTCAGTGGGTCATGGTGTTGCGTGATCTGCCGCAGGATATCTCTGCTGAGCAGCGTCAAAAGATGGCAAGGTACAGCTCGCCACGCAGGAAGGCATCGATAGCACGTGACTTGGGTGCTAAAGGAATCATTTTTGTTACTGGCCCTACGAGCAAAGTCAAGAATCAACTAATTCGCTTTGATCAGGCAGCCTCTCAGGCTAGTGTCAGTATCAGTGCTGTTTCCATTACGAATGCCGTAGCTGAGGAGATCTTTCGGGCCTCAGATCAGGATTTGGCAAAGACCCAAAAGCAACTTGATGATGGCTCATTGCACCTTGGGTTTCCTTTGCAAAGTGCCAAAGCATCCGCAACTGTTGGAATTGAGCGAAAACGTGGTGAAGGCCGCAACGTCATTGCTCGTATGAATGCAGGTGAACAGCCAAACAACCAGGCACCTTTGCTAATCGTAGGGGCTCACATCGATCACCTTGGAACCGGAGGTGGGGGAGGTAGTCTTGCGAAGGATGATGAGCGTGGTCAGGTGCACGTGGGGGCGGATGATAACGCCAGTGGCGTCGCAGCCATGTTGGAAATCGCTCAGTACCTTGCTGCGGAAAAAAAAGCAGGAAGGCTGAAATCAAAACGTGATCTACTGGTTGCTGCTTGGAGCGGCGAGGAGCTGGGGCTGTTCGGATCACAGGCGTTTGCGGATGACTTCTACCATCTCTACCCTGACGCACCACGGGCACCGGAGACAGAGAAAAAATCAGTTGATGCGGTTGCTCATGCTCACGGGACTATGACGGATGCTACGCCGTTGACGGCAGCAATCGCAGCTTACATGAACCTCGACATGGTCGGTCGTTTGCGGGAAAAGTTAGTGATTCAGGGGATCGGTTCCTCGCCCGGTTTTGAGAGTGAAGTGCAGCGACGTAATCTGCCAGTGGGACTTGAGTTGTCACTCGATAGGACAAGCACCAGATTGCCAACCGACGCCTCTGCTTTTGTTGCACGCGATGTTCCCATTCTGTCTGCCTTCACAGGCGCGCACGAGGATTATCACACTCCTCGTGATACCCCGGACAAATTGAATTATGAAGGCGTGTCGGATATCGCGCGTTTGTTTGCTCTGATCGGCCGCGGATTTTTGACGAGTTCCAAAGTTCCGGAATTCAAACTTGAGGAGGGAGAGGCGCAGAAGGATGCGCCCAGGGCCAGGCTTACGGCTTACTTGGGAACCATACCCGATTATGTCGCTGGGGATGTAAAGGGTCTCAAACTCAGCGGGGTTGCATCTGATGGGCCCGCCGCCAAAGCGGGTGTACGCGGCGGTGACATTATCGTGCAGCTTGCAGGACGCAAAATTGAGGATATCTATGATTACACCTATGCAATCGAGGCCTTGAAAATCGGTGAGCAGGTGCAGATTGTTGTTCAGCGTGGCCCCAAGACGGTGACCATGAAAGTAACGCCCTCATCACGTGATTGAGAAACTTGGCGTGTGTTCTCGTGGATAATGCCAAGCTCATTGCCTGTTTTCGAATGACCTTGTTGGGGTCCGAGAGTTTGTTAACTATTTTTTGGGCCAATGGCCCAGCAATTGCTTAATAGGGAAACAACCCGAGAGAGCTGTCATTCTTGTGATCTGGCAAAACCCGTAAACTTTTCGGCAGGTAAAACCATGTTTTTGTTTTTCGATCCTGTTTTCTTACTGTTCGTTGCACCACCATTCTTTCTAGGGTTGTACGCGCAGTGGAAAGTGAAGTCTTCTTTTACGGAGATGAGTAAGGTGCCTGCGCGGATGAGTGGTGCACAGGCTGCTCGCCGAATGCTCGACAGTGCTGGTTTGTCGGATGTGAATATCGAGTTGGTTCAAGGGCATTTGAGCGACCACTATGACCCGCGAGAAAAGGTCCTGAGACTTAGTCCCGACGTCTATCATGGTCAGTCGATGGCCGCTGTTGGGGTCGCTTGCCATGAGGCGGGGCATGCCTTTCAGGATGCCAAGGGCTATGCTCCGCTTGCCATACGCAACTTGGCTGTACCCGCCGCCAACTTTGGGTCGAGTGTAGGATTCACACTGTTGTTTTTCGGTGTGTTATTGAATTTTTCCGCGCTGGCCGTGATTGGTTTGGTACTTTTTGCATGTGTGGCCTTTTTTCAGGTCGTGAACCTGCCTGTGGAATTTAACGCCAGCAACCGTGCTCGCGAGGAACTGGTTTCGCAGGGCATCATCGCCGGCAACGAAGAAAAGTATGTTGCAAAGGTGTTGAATGCAGCGGCTATGACCTATGTGGCCGGCACCTTGCAGTCCGTCATGACGCTGCTCTACTACGGTATGCGAGTCTTCGGTAACCAAAGGTAGTGCTCGTGGTCTGCTGTATGCAGATCATGGTCGCCCAAAAATTTGCGTTGCCCTGCTGCCTACTGCCAGTATGAACGCGTATCGCAAGATATTCATATTTCTTTGACATTTCGATCACTGCTTGCAAGTCAGTAATCGGTCAGGATTCATGGCTGTCAAACCAGTCGAGGCCCAAGTCCAGCGAAGTGGCCTGGTGTGTAAGTGCACCGCTGCTAATGCGATCCACGCCCGTTGCTGCGATCGCCGGTAGCGTTTCAATTCGCACATTGCCTGATGCTTCCAGTTCGACTGGTGACTTGCTGTCGTTACGGATCGTGACTGCCTCGCGGAGTTGATCGATCGGGAAGTTATCAAGCAGGATGATATCGGGATTGAGAGGTAATACCTCTCTGAATTGCTCGAGGCTATCGACTTCTATTTCGACAATGTCGGGTGCGGTCAGTCGTTCGATTCGTGAGCCGCGCCAACGGATCGCCTTTTCCGCAGCAGTGCTTGCCGAAATCGGTCCTCCCTTGGTGTCCCCTGCCAGCGCTAGGTGGTTATCCTTGATCAAAAATCCGTCATGAAGTCCGCTTCGATGGTTGTGGGCACCACCGCAGTGCACGGCGTATTTCTCTAGTAGACGCCAGCCAGGTGTTGTTTTGCGAGTGTCGTATAGACGGGCATTGGATTGTCTGATTGCCGCGACGTAGTTGGCGGTCAAACTTGCAATTCCACACAAACGGCCGACGATATTCAAAATGGTGCGTTCGCTCGTCAGTAGGTCACGAACACTACCTCGTAAAGTTGCGATGGGTTTTCCCGGTGTCAGGTGTTGTCCATCCTCAAGGCTCAGTTCGACCTCCAGGTCAGCATCGAATTCATCGACAATCCACAACACCGTAGCGAGTCCAGCACACACACCCCCTTCGCGGGGAACAATTTGGCAACCGCCTCTGCTCTCTGGTTCAATCAGGCACACCGTGGTCCAGTCGAGTGAATCACGCAGATCTTCTGCAATCGAAAGCCGAACAAGGGATCGGAGATCAGCCTCCAGCAGAGAATCGGCTGTCACGGTTTGGTAATCTTTGGCTGGTTTACGTGACAATTCGTCGTTCATGGGAACTTAAACTTGGAAGTGAAGCGGTTAGCCGTGCAGGATCGGTTCGCGTACTCGACACGGCGAAGCACCGAATTAAGTGCTTGGGGCCCCGAGATAATAACGCAGGCAAGCCAATTTAGGGCGGTGTAGTTGTGCATTTGAATGCAAATCGCCTGCCTCTCATTTCGGTATCGTTTTGAAGGGCTCCTCTTTGCTGTCGTAGATGAATGCCTAGCAAAATAGAAATTCGAGCCAAAGTTATCAGCAATTGGTTTACAACCACGCTTTGAAGCCACTGGTAGCGTGATGCCGGTCTTTTGTTCGATACATCGTTGGTGGGGATTTTGCATGAATGATTCCAAGGCCGAGCAGGAGCTTGTGTTTTCGAAGCGGCCAGTGCAGTGGGTAATCGTCCTCATGATTTCTTGTGTGATTCTGGGAAGGATGCTTTCGAGAGAGGCGTTGCTGCGAGCCGGCATGGAAAGTTTCGGCGAGGTGGAATCAGATCCCAGTACCCGGGAAAGTGCCTGGCTTACTCAAGTCAATTTGAATTCTGCGAGTGCCCGTGAGTTGGCTTTGCTAAGCGGTGTTGGTCCTGTTTTAGCGAGTCGAATTGTGGCGGATCGGGTTTCCAAAGGTGCTTTTGAATCCGTGGATGATTTACAGCGTATTCGTGGAATTGGTCCGGGGAAGATCGCGGAGTTTCGAGGGATGGCGATTGTCACCGAGTAGAACGGTCATCATTGGGTAAGGTTGGTTGATTTTTCCATGTTGCTTGCAGTCAGGCTCTTACGTCTTGGCTCGTCGCTTCGCTAGGATGACATATTAGTGGTGAGAACCTCTTTTGGTTCCCTGTATTGTTTAAAACGTAAGTGGTGGATCTTTCTTGATGCCAGAATCAGATAACAGCCCTGACTTGGATGATCGCAAAGGGCTAATGGATACGGTAGCGGAATTGGCTCCCGCTCCTTTTCATCTGCAGCGACCGTTTGAACCGGCGGGCGATCAGCCACAGGCGATTGATTCTCTCACACGTGGATTTGAGGCAGGACGCAGCACTCAGGTATTGCTCGGAGCAACGGGGACGGGGAAGACGTTCACGATGGCGAATGTCATCGCAAATCTTAAACGACCTGCTTTAGTACTAAGTCATAACAAGACTTTGGCTGCGCAGTTGTACAGTGAGTTCAAAGAGTTTTTTCCTGAGAATGCGGTTCATTATTTCGTCAGCTATTACGATTATTACCAGCCTGAAGCGTATATACCTCAGCGAGATGTATATATCGAAAAAGATTCGTCGATCAACGAGGAAATCGACCGCCTACGCTTGGCGACAACAAGTTCGTTAGTGAGTCGGCGTGACGTCGTGATTGTTGCTTCGGTGAGCAGTATTTATGGACTGGGTTCGCCAAAGGATTACAAAGAACTTATTGTGCCACTTCATCGTGGCGAGAAGACTCGTCGTGATCATCTGTTGCTGAAACTCGTCGACGTTCTCTACGAACGGAATGACGTTGCGTTTGAACGGGGGAAGTTTCGTGTTCGTGGGGATTCCATTGAGTTATGGCCCAGTTACGAAGAGTTTGCATATCGCATTGAAATGTGGGGTGACGAGATTGAGCAGATTTCAATCATCAAGCCTGTTTCGGGAGAGACTGTTCGCACCTTGGATCACGTCTATATCTACCCTGCCCGGCACTTTGTCATGCCAGAAGATCGTATTCAGAATGCGTTGCGAGTAATTCGCGAGGAATTGGCGCAGCAATTGGAGACATTTCAGTCACAGGGGAAACTTCTTGAGGCGCAGCGTCTGTCCGCGCGAACACGGTTCGACCTCGAGATGATGGCTGAGGTTGGACACTGCCCCGGAATCGAGAATTACAGTCGCCCGTTATCGGGGAAACCTCCTGGTGCGACTCCAGACACACTCTACGATTTCTTTCCGGATGATTTTATTACATTTGTCGATGAGTCTCATGTGACCGTGCCCCAGGTTCGGGCTATGTACGCTGGAGACAGAAGTCGCAAAGAGACACTGGTCAGCCATGGTTTTCGATTGCCGAGTGCCCTGGATAATCGCCCGCTGAAATTCGATGAGTGGGAGGATCGTACTTCGCAAATCTGTTTTGTGAGCGCTACTCCTAATGACTACGAATTGGAACGCACCAAAGGCGAGGTTGTAGAGCAGATTATCAGGCCTACAGGTTTGCTGGATCCCGTGGTTGAAGTTGTTTCTGCACGAGGACAGGTGAAACACTTGTTGGAGCAGATTCGTGAGCGTGCTGAGAAAGACGAGCGTGTATTGGTGACCGCGTTGACGAAGCGACTTGCAGAAGATCTCTCTACGTTTTTTCAGGAACAAAATGTTCGGTGTCGATGGCTTCACAGTGAACTGGATGCTTTTGAACGTGTTGATTTGTTGCAGGAGTTAAGAGCAGGAAGATTTGACTGCTTGGTAGGGGTGAATCTGCTGAGAGAGGGTTTGGACCTGCCGGAGGTTTCTCTTGTAGCGATTCTTGACGCTGATAAAGAAGGTTTCTTGAGAAGCGAAACCAGTCTTGTGCAAACAATTGGGCGCGCTGCTCGTAACGCAAATTCAAAAGTGATTTTGTACGCTGATAAAGTCACGGACTCGATGAAACTTGCAATCGATGAGACTGAACGCCGAAGGTCGATTCAGCAAGCATATAATGAAGAGCATGGGATCACGCCCGAAACTGTGAGAAAGAAAATCAGTGCAGGGATCGAGCAGGACGCTGCGAAAAGACGAAAAAATATTGCAGACGCAAAGGAAGGATCGGAAGCCGTCTACATCACTGTTGAATACGTTGACAATTTGGAACGGGAAATGCTCGCTGCTGCCGAGGCTCTTGAATTTGAGAAGGCCGCATCGTTGCGAGATCGTGTCCTGCAACTCAAAGAGAATATTGGCAAACCGCTTTCTGAAATCGAAATTGAAAAGCCAGCAGGTAAGGTCAGCGGGCAGCAGCGCAAGCGACGCAAAGGTATCAAGGCAGGTGGACGCACCAAGGTGCCGAGACCAAAACGTGGCTGAGTTCAACGCGGAAAATCAGGCAGCTTTGTTTTGACGCTTCATTTGTTTACGGAGTCGTCGTCGCTGAGCTTTGCTCATTGAATTCCAGTCAATGGCGTCTCCCGCAACTGACTGATCGACTGTGTCCTGTTGAGGCTTCGGGGGGGCTGGCTTGCTTCTAGTCGAGGCTTGCTGAGTATGAGGTTTCGGAACCTCTGGTTCAGTCTCTTTCTGTTGTGTGCTGGTTTTCCTTCGACGCCAGCCTACGAGACCTTTCCTTGGTGCTTTTTCTTCTGCTTGATCCGGTTCTTTAGCGGTCGCATTCTTGCGTTGGGGTGGCGTGCTTCCGGTTGATTTGGATCTGGATGATGAATTTGAGCGTTTGTTGGCATTTCCAGCACGCTCAGTTGTTTGCTCGGCTGACGAGTTTTCTACTGCTCCCGATTGATCGCCTGTGTCGCCGTTGGAAAGTTTCGGGCCTCTCAAGCCGAACCATCGCCGCTTATTCTTGGTAGAAACCGGTTTTTGTTGCGTCTCGTCGTTATCTTCTGCGTCTAGCACTTCGTTAGCCAGTTTTTCCTTGACCGCCGCTGTTTCAATAGCAGCTTTCTTTTGCCTCTTGGTGTGGCGGTTCTTCTGAGTCGCCGTAGATGATTCATCCTGTTCGGTTTCGGGGTCTATTGGGTGGCCTGTTTTACTTCGTTGCCACCATCGATGTGTCGTTTTGGATTCAGATACGGATCTGCCGCCAGACGTGGAAGATTTATCTGCCAGGTTCGAGTGGGATTGGAAAAGACCTGTTTTGAATTGCTGAAACCGATCAATCATGGAAACCGCTTCTATTTGCTTGACTTCCCTGTAGAGCATGCGGAGGTAGGTGAGCATGGCGATCAAGAGAGTCGTGCAGCCCAGCATTGGAGCAGTGGTTGCCAAAGTCCAGTATCCGGCTGATTCAATTTTCAGGATGTTCCACTGAACTGCTTCTGGGACCACGAACAGAGTGCAACTCATGGCCATTAATGCCAAAGCTATTCGGCAGTGCCAAAGTTCAGCAACCATGCGTAGTGCCAGTACCGCTCCACCGAATGTGACTACAAGCCTTACCCAATCGCTTCCGGCTAAGGCGACGCGTTTTCCGAAACTTGCATCGATGATCGCGCCTGTCCAGTCAACGAGTGATGCGAGTACGTTTACGCTCGCCAGAACACAGGCGAGAATGACTACCCGCCAGAGTCGGTAATGTCCTCCAAAGTCATCATTGCGATATCGACGTAATTGGTACGTCATCAAGGCAATGCCAGCAGTGACGCTTAACATCGCGACCATGCACCAACTACCGAAACTATCGGGGCGATCCAAGCGTAAAGGACGAGCAATCATGGGACGGGTCGACAGTGGTGTCCAAGTGACCGCAGCGTAGTGCCCTACGCATAGAATCGTCGCTAGCAGAAAAATACTGCTAGTGACTAGCAGCATTGATTTCAGACGAACAGGAACCAGAGAAAACCAGCGACCGCGAATCCGCTGATGCACACGTGATCCGTACGCCATTTGCGGGCAGCGTGCTTCGCGAAGCTTTTCCGCTGCACGCCGACTGGCAGCAGAGGTCGATTCATTTTCAGCTTGGTGTGCTGAATAGAGGACACGTCGTCGTCGGTCGTTAGTACGGCGGCCTTGTTGCATAGTGCGTTGGCGTGGGGTGGCGTGATTTTGATCACTCGCGTGGTTGCTAAAATCCCAAGCATGACGTGGTGCGTGTCAGCTTTGCGTGTGACACGGCATGGTGAGACAGATAGAGGCAGGTTAGGAAAATGCCCATGGTAGAGTCAATCGAGCTCTGGTTGCTATCAATCCATGAGCTCACGGGCTTTTTGTACCCGACTGGGGCGTCTAACGCTCTTGATCTGCTGCCAACCGCTCTTGGGAAGAGCTCAAACCATCACACTGATCATTGCGATTATCACGATCACGGCACCGGCTGCGACCTTTCCGAGCGTGCCGATCGTTCGTCCCCAGAAAGCTGCATGGCCGATGGGGAGGCTTTCTCGCCAAGAGCTACCGTTGTGCCATTCACCTAGCATTGCGCCGAGGGTTGCCCCAAGTCCACCGAACAAGATTGCGGCGAGGACTTGCCCAACAATCGGAACCGGTAAGCCGACAATGGCACCAAGCATGGCGCCTGCCATGGAGCCAATCATCGCAAGCAGTGTCGCTTTTCGGCTGGCTCCTGCTTTTTGAGCACCCATGGCCGCTGCAACGAATTCGA
>DOPG01000232.1 GCA_003513555.1 Rhodopirellula sp.
TTTGTCATTGACCCTCGCGGGTGCTGGTTCCGCCGCCAGAAATGATGTGGATCAGCGTGTAATTGCGATCGTTCAGGATTCAGCGCCGACCGACCCGATTACCATCGCGAGCCAACCCAATTCGTTCGTCTCTATCACGAGTGAAGATTCATCAACCGTCACAGCTGACTCGGGGGGATTCGCCATCGCGTTGGCTCTGTCCAAATCGGGAAGTTCTGGGGCGCAAATTGGTGGCGCAATCGGAGCCTCCGTCGCCGAAAACACGTACGGCGGCAACTTGACTTCCGGCGAAACAGCCTCCGAGACGAAAGCCATTTTGGATGGGGCGGCCATCTCATTCACGGATTCGCCAGGTACACCAAAACCTGTCACCATCGCTGCAGATGCGTCGGGTTCGATGCGTGCCAACGCAATGGGAGCAGCCGGCAATGCCTCGTTATCGGGAAGCACCGGTAATTTCTTGAACTTATCGCTCGCGGGAGCAGGGTCTGGAAGTCACAACGATTTGGCCACAACTGTTGCTGCAGAGATCACCGATTCGGCAAAACTTGGTACCAGCAGCAGTTTGGATGGGGAATTGCCCTCCAGTGTGGAGGTGGTTGCAATCGATGGATGGAAGGCTCATACCGACTCTGGTGGTGTTGCCGTGGCATTTCTCGGATCTGTCGGCTCATCCAACTCGATGGCCGATATCTCCGGGTCGGTAGGCGCGGCCGTAAGTGAAAACAAATTGAACAATACCGTTCATGCAAAAGTGAGTGGAACCGCAACGGAGATTCACACTTCTGGCCCATTGACCCTGGTAGCGGATTCACGCCTAGGTGCGCCAAATCGTGAAATCATAATTAACGCAATCGACTCCAGCAATCAGATTAACCTCACCAATCATCAGTTTGTCGATGGGCAAACAGTTGTCTATCAATCCAATGGGCAAGCAGCACTTGCTGGCCTCAGCAATCAAGAGCATTACGTCGTTCAAGTCGTCAATAGCAACACGATCAGACTGCAAGACATCAATGGTGCAACGGTGGTCTTGACCCCAAATGCGACTCCGGGTGCTAACCACGAGATTGTGGGTAATGCAAAGCAACTTACTGTAGTCACGGCCCCCGTCGGAAACCGTTTTGCGATTGATAATCACAGCCTCTATACCGGTGACCAGGTGATCTACCGTCACTACGGAACCAATCCAATCAGTGGGCTGACTGCAGGAAATGTCTACCACGTTGAACGGATCGACCGGGATACGTTCTCACTGATAACTTCAGCGGGGCCTGTCACTGGTCTGGGAACCAGTACGCTTTCAGGAAGCCATGGTTTTGAGCGTTTCGACTACAAATTGGGTGCGGATGCGTTTGGGGTTGCCATCAGTGCGACGGCTATCTCGGGCAGCGCCAGCCAGTCTGTCTTCACGGGTGCATTGGCGGGCGCTGGTTCCAGTGCGAAAAATATCAACGATACGAGAACGGAAGCCTCTGTCGCAGGTGGCGTCACGATTAGCACGAACAATTCGCCTGTAAATATTTACGCTAGCGATGCTACACGCTACCGAGCAAATGCAGGTGGGTATGCCTTTTCTGTGAGTTACACCAATGGAGCCAGCGGAGTGACTGGTGCAGGTGCCGTGGGCGCGTCCATCTCGGAAAATCTGATCGGACAAGGGGACACGCACTCTACCAAAGCATTCATCGATAATGTCACCATCTCAGGACCTGTCAGCGAGCTAGTGGTTCGTTCTGAATCGACTGCAACACTGGAGAGTGTTGGCATCGGCGCTGCTGCGAGTGGTACTGCCGTTGACAGCACTCCGGACACCTTCAACTTTGAGCTGAGTGGCGCGGGGGTAGGTGTTACAAATAAACAGACATCTATTATCGAAAGCTTCGTCAATCGGACGACGGTCAATGCCTCGAGTGATGTTGCAATTACCGCTTTCGATGCGACCAAGATCCTGGCCGATGCTGGTGGTGGCGCCTTATCAATCAAACTTGGGCTTGGTGGCTCCAGAACCAACGGATTAAATCTTTCGGTTGGCGCAGCGCTTGCCGAAAACCGGATTGCCAATGAAGTAAAAGCCTACAGCCAATCCGCGGATATTACGAGTGCTTTGGACATTACGGTCAGTGCCGAAAATATCAGTACCATCGAAGCGTTGTCTGTCGGTGTTGGAGGCAGCTTTCAAAGCGCTGCGGCTGGAGTGACTGCCAGCGGGGCGGGAGCATCGACGAAAAACATTGTCACCAACGTCATTACCGCAGCAGTTGTCGACCAAGCGACCCCATCATCAACCCGAACTGAGATGGGAATCGCGACCACCGCCAACAGCACGCCTGCATCCACACAAGCAGGCGGAAATCTATTGATATCAGCGATCGACAGTAGCACAATCAAGGCGGACGCGGGCGGTGGTGCCATCACTAAAAACGTCGCTTCCACAGGCTCCGCTCCGACGATTACTATCGGAGCGACGATCTCCGAGAATGAGATTGCAAACAATACCAATGCATATGCCACAGGAACACTTACGGCTGGGTCCAACACTGGATCTGGAAGCATCACGATTGATGCAAAGCAATTTACCTCGATTGAAGCCATCACCGTCGCCGCGACATTGGGAATCAATGCGGCAAGCAAATCTCTTTCTCTCAATCTGCTCGGTGGCGGTGCTTCGTCCAAGAACTACGTCAACAGCAGCGTCCGTGCTCGCACGAAGAAGGCGAACCTGACTGCCAATTCGTCGACAGACGATGGCAATGTAACAGTGAGGTCCAATGACGTTGCGTCGATCGAGTCGACAGTGGTTGCAGCGGGAGCGAGCCTCTCGTTCGATGGGACGCCGGGTATCGGTGCGGCAATTGGTGTGGCATTAGCCGAGAACTATATCGGCGTTGGTCGTGATGGGTCTAGCAGACCCATTGATGTGTTGGCCCTTGTCGAAGATTCAGATATTACCGCCGACGGTGATATGACGATTTCGGCAAGATCTCTTTCCCAAAAACCTTGGAAGATCAATAGTGGGGTCGGTGCGGGTGCCGGCGTCTTCTCGGGTACCGCAAGCAAAGCATTAGCATTATCCGGGGTCGGTGCAAGCACAAAAAATGAAGTGCATGCGAACATCAAGGCAAAAGCAGATGGTGACGCGGATGGTGCCGCAGTCGCCAATGTATTCCAAGGGCAGACTTTGACCATCGAAGCCGATGATCTCTCCAAAATCCAATCGAACGTCGGTGCCGTGTCTTTGGCCTTTGCGGCCGCCGGTGGCGTGGGAGGTTCGCTGGCCATCGGAGTGGCTCTGAGTGATAATGTAATCCAGCTCAACACCGACGCCGAAACCAATATGGTGACCGTTAAGACGCGCGGCGATGTTGTCGTCCAGGCGGATTCAGGTGCCACTATTAAAGCCGTTTCTGTCGCCGTATCGTTGGCAGGCAGTTTTTCTCAAGGAGCCTTAAGCTTTAGTGGCGCTGGCGCGTCTTCCAACAACTACATCAACGGGCGAACGAAGGCTTTGAGCGACTCGTCG
>DOPG01000464.1 GCA_003513555.1 Rhodopirellula sp.
GGGGTTTGCTGCTGACTGATTTGCCGAATCGCACCCGTCATCGCTCGGTTCCCCATACTGTGGGCGATTACATTAATCGATTCCGCTCCTGTGTCTGTCGCGAGTGCGAGTAGGAAATCCTTTAGGTGCGGAACCGTCCAGTCTGCATTGTTAGCATCAATCGGATATCCCGTCAGCGTTGCTTGGCTGGGCCAACTGTAGCAAACAGGCACACCTTCAAATGGCAGGTCGACTGCTAGTTGGGCGGTTCGTAGCAACGCGGCCTCAAAACTTACGTTGTAACCATGTATGAAAACCAGCAAGTCATGAGCTGGGGCTGTGGCAACAGCATTTGAAATTTTGAGATTGAAGTCTTCGTCAAGCAGCTCAATGGCTTTTGTTAAGACAAGGTGCTTGGTTTGATCTTCACGCACTTCGAATTTCAGTAGGCTGGGGCGTTCCACGACTCCGCGTTCATGCAGGTCGGGAACTGATACCTCGGCAATGCCATGTGTAAATTGCCCTCGTTCACCTGTGTAATTCACTCCGTGTTTTTCAATGGTGGTTTGCCCGAGAAAAATCAGGCCGCCCGCGAGGCACCCGGTCGAGCAGCCAAGCATTGCGCTGATGCCCGCAGCCTTCGTTCGGCTGCGTATGGTTGACAAGCCTGCATACGCGATCGACAGCAGAGAAAGAAAACTCAAAGCCATGAAGGTGGTTTTTTGGCCTGACAGTTCGTAGGCAGCCAGAGGAACATGATTGCGTTGACGATCTGTAGCGTAATAGACCTGAACCTTTGAGTAGCCCGATTCCGTTGCCAGAGTTCCCGCCGGCATTTCGCGTGCAGCTTTCGTGGGCACTCGAACGCTTTCGGTATCGTCCGTCGGCAACACTTCGCTTGCAGCGAAACCACCTGCACTCATCTTGAATATCCGTGAATCGGAAGTCGGTTCGCTAGCGGATACTCTCGCCGCACGCGCATCGAATGCTTGCAGGCGTCGTTCCACGTTGGCATTATTTCGGGCTGCTGCACTTGGTGAGGCGGGCGGTGAGATGGGACTTTGCGGCGTTGCATTTGAAAACAGTGGATCTGAGGACAGTGCCCCCACCGGTGCTGCAACGGAAAATGGTGTGTGAGGCGGTGAGGGAAGAGTACCCGTGGGCAATGCACGCGACAGTGATCCCGACTTTAATGCGGGAGGTGTCGGTCTGAGGTTGGCGTGCCCAAACGGCTTATGGTGTTCGGTGGTTCCGGGCGGTAAAGGGAAATCAGAAGTGGAACCTGATTGCGGGTCTCGTGTTGCACTGGACGGGGCGAAGACACTTGCTGCTGCCGCACTTTCTGAAACAGAGTCCGGCAAATCCGGAGTCGAAATGTTTGGAATTTGGGGCGGCGGGGAGTTTAAGCTGCCGGCGGTATTCGTTGGAAGTGCGAAGCTCTTGGTGCCGCCCGCAGAGGGTAACGGTTCTGGCTGGACGCTGGGCCTTGAAGGTGCCGGTGCAAAGTCTTGCGGTGGGATCGACGCTTGTTCGCCAATGCTTGGGTTTTTTCGGGCTGTCGATTCTCGTTCTGGCGTGCCAGCTTGCTCATATTGAGAGCACCCAGCTAGCAAAATGCAGCATAACGCGACTGCTAAGGTATTATTTCCGACTCTGCCTGTCGCTGTCATCATTTGTATTCTCGGGCTGCTTGACGAAATCGTCGTGGAATCCGAGATCTACCAAGTTCACTAGCCCCACGTCGATGCCAGCGGGCAATGCGGAACCTCGGGGGAGAACGCAATGCTAGCGAGTAACTTCACTCCCAGCGTTGGTTTGTGGCGTCAGTGGAAAAGAATACGTTTGGAGTTTAGTCCTGTGACCTTAGACGCTCTCGCAATGGCTGAATGATCTCTTGCGGTACGAACTTGGCCAACTGTTCGTCGTCATCGCTCAGTGCTGCGATCTGCTTCAGCAGTGAGCTGCTGACGTGGGCGTACCGCTCAGCTGCCATCAAAAACACCGTTTCAATATCTGGTGCCAGCTGGTGATTTGCCATCATCATGGTGAATTCACCGGCGATATCGGTCAAAGGTCGGATACCGCGAACCATCACTCTTGCTCCGAGGCTTCGCACAAAGTCAACTGCCAGGCCATCGAATACCTCGACACGAACCTGAGCTAGTCCACCAGTCACGCTGCGTACCAGTTCAACTCGCTGATTCGGATCGAACAGAGACCGCTTGTCTGCATTCATTCCCACACCAATCACCAATTCATCAAACAGGGGAGCTGCTCGCTGGATGATGTGCAGGTGTCCAAGCGTGATTGGGTCAAACGATCCTGTGTAGACCGCAGTTCTTGAGTGGGGCATCAGTATCAATACGCTTATTTGTCTGTGATGTTGGTGTTTCTGAAATGCTGTAGGAGGCTTGTTGCCGAACTGCGTTGGGGAAAAGAAAACGCTGTGCTGGCCCCCCGGGCGTTCTTGTCTTCGATCCGTGAGTTTACCGTTATGAGTTTCACCTCTTGAGTCTTCTGCCTGCCCTCTCGGAGGCAACTTTTACTTTTTGCGGGTCTACCTGTTTCGGATCATCGCCCGCACGACATCAACAAGTCGTTGAATGTCATGCTCGTTATTGTAGGCATGAATCGCTGCTCGGACCCCGCCGTCTCGGCACGATAGCACCACCTTTTGTCGCATTGCTTCTTTTCTGATTGCGGCAGGCTCAAGTCCGGGGACTTCGAACGTCACAATGCCAGTTTGGTGTTGTGGTGCACTGG